>NZ_QAJB01000298.1:0-20986 GCF_003061325.1 Microbacterium sp. HMWF026 | reverse complement strand
CCGCCGCTCTCAGGTCGCGCACGCGATGCAGCGGCGGGCGAACGGACGTGCCTCGAGCCGCGCTTCGGCGATCGGACGCCCGCACGCCTCGCAGGTGCCGTAGACGCCGGATGCCACGCGCTCGCGCGCGGCGCGGATCTCGTCGCGCTCCGCCTCGGCCCCGCGGCGCAGCGCGTCTACCTGCGCCCACTCCCCCGAGAGCGTCGACCCCTCGGGGTCGTGCTCGTCGTCGGCGGTCGCGTCGGCCCGGTCGTGGCGCAGGCTGTCGTCGTCCTCGCGCAACCGGGCCAGGCGCGCCTCAACCTCGCGCGCGCGGTCGTCGAGCATGCGTGTCGCGGTGGTGGCATCCATGGTCCGACGCTAGCCCCCTCCTCCGACATCGGGGGCCGGGCAGGATCGGCTCATGAGCGAACTCCGACGCCACTGGACACCGACCGCCGGGGTGTACCTCGTCCTGTCCGTCGCGGGACTCGTGGGCACGTGGATCTTCAACGCCTTCGCGATCGCGCAGATGCGCGACTTCATCGGCGACCTCGTCTCGAGCGGTCCCGCGGTGTCGTCCATCACCGTGGACCTGTTGGTCGTGGCGATCGCGGGCAGCATCTTCATCCTCGTCGAGGGCCGGCGCCTCGGTATGCGCTTCGCGTGGGTGTACGTGGTGCTGTCGGGCCTGACGGCCTTCGCGTTCACGTTCCCCCTCTTCCTCGCGATGCGCCAGCGCCGGCTGACCGCCCGGGCCGCGGTCTGACGACAAAGCGTGACCGCCGCGGGTTAGCGCGAGGCGAGCCCCTCGCGCAGCCCGTCGATCAGCGGGGTCGTCGGGCGGCCGATGATGCGGGCCAGGGCGCCGTCCGTCTGCGAGAGCGCCCCGCGGGCGATCGCGTGGTCGATGCCGGCGACGAACGCCGCCGTCCCGGCATCCAGTCCCGCCGCCTCGAGGCCCGCCGCCAGCTGGTCGACGGTCACCGCGGTGTAGGTCACCGGGCGGCCCAGCACCTCGCCCGCCGCGGCGGCGAGCTCGTCGTAGGTCCAGGCCACGTCGCCGCCGACCTCGATCGTCCGACCGGCCAGGTCGTCGGTGGTCAGGGCCACCGCCGCGGCCTCGGCGTAGTCGCGACGGCTCGCGCTCGCGACGCGCGCGTCGCCGGCGGCCGCGACGATCTCGCCCGTCTCGGCCGCACGCGCGACCGCGTCGAGGTAGTTCTCGGTGTACCAGTTGTGGCGGAGGATCGTCGCCGAGACCCCCGAGGCGGCGATCGCCTGCTCGGTCGCCAGGTGGTCGGCGCCGAGCGCGTAGTCGATCTCGTCGACGCGCGGCGCGCTGGTGTAGACCAGGCGCTCGACGCCCGCCTCCGCGACCGCCGCCACGACGTTGCGGTGCCCGGCGACGCGATCGGCATCGGTGCCCGAGATGAGCAGGACGCGGTCGACGCCCGTCAGGGCCGGAGCGAGGGTCTCGGGCCGCGAGTAGTCGAGCTCGACGACGCGCACGCCGCGATCGGCGAGGTCGGCGGCTTTGGCAGGGGTACGGACGCCCGCGACGATGTCGGACGGGGCCGTCCCGCGCTCGAGCAGGGCGGAGACGACGAGACGGCCGAGGTGGCCGGTGGCGGCGGTGACGAGGAGAGTCATGGAAGTGTTCCTTTCGTGGGTACGCCCGTTCCAACCCGACACCGTTCGGCGCATTCCGGAATGCCGGTACCCACTTTCTGGTTAGGTACTCACATGAGCGTCAGTCTTGCCGATCTGCGCGGTCGCGATCCTCAGATCTTCACCGACGGGTGTCCGACGCGGACGGTCCTCGACCACGTGATGGGCAAGTGGGGCATCCTGGTGCTCCTCGCCCTGTCGGACGGGACGCAGCGATGGGGGGTGCTGCGCCGCAACGTCACCGGCATCAGCGAGAAGATGCTCGCCAGCACCCTGAAGACCCTCGAGGCCGACGGCCTGGTCCGTCGCACCGCGTACCCCGAGGTGCCCCCGCGCGTCGAATACGCCCTGTCGCCGCTCGGACGCGATCTCATGCAACGCGTCCTCCCCCTCATGGAGTGGGTCGCCGACCACGCCGCCGACATCGTCGACAGGAGCGCGTGATGGTGCGTCTGCCCGATCTGCGGACGGTGCGCGGCAGCCTGAACGTGCGCGCCCCGCGGCGCATCCCCCTGCTGCAGGTGGCCAAGTCCGCTCTCGCGATCATCGCCGCCTGGCTGATCGCGGGGTGGCTGGTGCAGGGTCCGCCGCCGATCTTCGCCGCGATCGCCGCGCTGCTGGTCGTCCAGCCGAGCATCAACCAGTCGTTCACGCGCGCGGTCGAGCGCAGCGTCGGCGTCATCCTGGGCGTCGTCATCGCCGCGGCGCTGGGCCTCGTCTTCGGCTCGCAGCCGTGGGTGGCGCTGCTGTCGGCGGGGGTCGCGCTGGCCGTGGCGTGGGCCGCGCGCATCTCGCCGGGCGCGACGAACCAGATCGCCATCAGCGCGCTCCTCGTGCTGGCCCTGGGCACCGCGACCCCCAACTACGCGCTCGACCGCGTGCTCGAGACCCTCATCGGCGCGGCGATCGGCATCGTCGTCAACGCGGTGCTCGTCCCACCCGTGCTCGTGCCCGCGGCCCGAGACAAGGTCGACGTGCTGGGCCGCGAGCTCGCCGGCGCCCTCGAGCGGCTGGCCGACGCCCTCGAGACACCCCAGACGCCCGCTTCGCTCGAGGGCCTGTTGATCGAGGCGCGGCTGCTCCGTCCGGTCCGGGATGCCGCGGCCGACGCCATCCGCGACGGCGCCGACTCGCTGGCGCTCAACCCGCGGAGCGGGCGGCACCGCGCCGAACTGGCCGAGATGGGCGAGCTGCTCGACCGTTTCAGTCCCGTCGTGACCCAGACCGTCGGCATGACACGCGCGGTCTATGACGGCTACGAGAGCTCGATCGTCGACGAGCCCGCCGTCCGGGCGATCGCGGAGCAGCTGCATCGCGCGGCCCACGACGTCCGTCTCGCGTTCGCGCTCGACGCGGGGCCCGAGCGCGTGGTCGACGCCGAACCCGCCCTCACCCGTCCCCTGCAGATCCAGACGCCCTCTCCCCTGCACTGGGTCCTCGTCGGATCGCTGCTGATGGATCTGCACCGCGTCCACGAGAGCCTGCGCGACGGCGAGGCCTAGCTCGCGCGCACGGGCGCCGCGTCGGGAAGGTCCGGCGAATCCCGCCCCGGCGACCCTCGCCGCCGCCCGCGCTGGTTGACTGGGCGCATGGGCACCGCGATGTTCCCCCTTGGAGCCGTCCTCTTCCCGCACACGCCGCTGGCGCTGCGGATCTTCGAGGAGCGGTACCTGATCATGCTCGGTCGGCTCCTCGACGAGGAGGACCCGGCTTTCGGCGTCGTGCTGATCGAGCGCGGTTCCGAGACCGGCGGCGGTGACCAGCGCTTCCGCCTGGGCACGATGGCGCAGCTGAGTCACGTCGTCCCGCAGGCGGGGCAGATGCAGATCGTCGCGCGCGGCACCGAGCGTTTCGAGATCGTCGGATGGCTGGACGACGATCCCTACCCGCGCGCCGACGTCCGCGCGCTCCCCGACCTGGAGTGGAATGACGCGCTCCTCCCCCTGCTCGACGAGGCGGAACGCATCGTGCGACGCGTCCTCGGCCGGGCGCAGCAGTTCGGCGGCACCCGCTGGGATCCCGAGGTGGAGCTCTCCGAAGAGCCGCTGCCACGGGCCTGGCAGCTGGCGGCCATCGCTCCCCTGGGCGAACTCGACCAGATGGAGCTGTTGCGCTCCGCGACCATGGGCGGACTGCTGCGCGCCACGATCGACTTGACGCTCGCGGCGGAGCCGCTGCTGGGCGACCCCGTCCCCGACGGTGTGATCGTCGTCGACGACGACACCCCCGGGGACGAGGACTAGGACACGCTCAGTTCAGTTCGCGCACCGTCGCGGGGATCTCGCCGTCGCGGTACAGGTCGATCGCGAGGTCCTGCAGCGCGGTGAGGGCGACGCGCTGCGTCTGCGGGCCGTACGAGATGCGCGCGACACCCAGCGCCTCGTACTCCGCGGCCGTCAGGTTGCCGGGGACGCCGATGACGCTGACCTTGCGCTCGCCGATGCCCTCGACGAGTCGCCGCGTGGTCTCGGCGTCGAGCTTGCCGGGGACGAACACCGACGTCGCGCCGGCCGCGAGGAAGGCGCGGCCGCGCTCCACGGCATCCGCCACCTTGTCGTCTACCGAGCGATCGGCGCCCTTCAAGAAGACGTCGGTGCGCGCGTTCAGCACGAAGGGCACGCCCTCGGCCTCTCCGGCCGCGATGACGGCCTCGACCGCAGCGACCGCCTCGGCGAGGGGCTTGACCCGGTCTTCGACGTTCGCGCCGACGACGCCCTTGGCGATGGCCAGGCGGGTCGTCTCGCCGGGGTTGCCGAAGCCGGCGTCGAGGTCCGCGGTGACGGGCACGTCGACCGCGTCGACGATGCGACCCACCATGTCGAGCATGAGCTCGACGGGGATGTTCTCGCCGTCGGGGTAGCCGAAGGTCGCGGCGATCGAGTGCCCCGCCGTGGCGAGGGCCTTCGTCTCGGGCAGGGCGGCGATCGCCTTCGCCGAGACGACGTCCCAGACGTTGACGACCCGCAGGATCTCGGGGGCGGTGTGCAGGGCGGCGAGAGTCTCGGCGCGGTCGCGGGGCGTGGTCATGCGTTGTCTCCTCGGTTTCGAGCGGAATCGTCGGCGATCGCCTCGGCGATGAGCGTGTCGCCCGCGCCGAAGCGGATGAAGCGTCCGATGGTCGTTGGCTGCACGAGGACGGCGGCGGCCACGGCCGCGACGTCGGCGCGCGACACCTCGCCCTTGCCCTCGGGCGCGGTCGTGATGCGTCCGGACGGCGGATCGAGCGTCAGCGTGCCGGGGCCCAGGATCGTCCAGTCCAGCTCGCTCGCGCGCAGGTGGTCGTCGGCGGCGAGCTTGGCGTCGGCGTAGGCGAAGAAGTCGTCGTCGGGGTCGATCCCGTGGTCGGGCGTCGACCCGATCCACGACACCATCACGAAGCGGCGCACCCCGGCCCGCGCCGCGGCGTCGATCGCGCGCTGCGCGGCATCGCGATCGACGGCGTAGGTGCGCTCCGCGCTGCCGCCGCCGGCGCCCGCCGACCACACCACGGCGTCCGCACCCGAGAACGCCTCGGCCATCTCGTCGGTGCCGGCGTTCTCGACGTCGAGCACCAGGGGCGTACCGCCGGCCTGCTCGATGTCGCTTTTCTGGTCGGGGTTGCGGATGACGGAGGTGGCCTCGTCTCCGCGGTCGGCGAGCAGGCGGGCCAGGTGCAGAGCAACCTTGCCGTGCCCGCCGATGATCACGATGCGTTCCATGTCGTTGTCCTCCTCGGGGTCGGTCGGGATCGACCCTACGCAGCCCCTCCGACACGCCCGTGCGGGGTTGACGCCCCGGCCCGGATCGTCCGACCCGACTCAGTCCACGTCGCCGTCGACGTACACCCAGCGGCCCGCACGTCGCGCGAAGCGACTCCGCTCGCGCAGCTCGCCTGCCTCGCCCTCGTGACGCCAGCGCGCACGGAACGCTACGACGGCGGCATCCCCCTGCTCCTGCGCCTCGACGATGTCGAGCCCCGTCCATCGCGTGCCGTCGTCGACCGTGATCTCGTCGGGTCGGGTCCGCGGATGCCACGACCGCGCCAGGTGCGCCGCGTCGCCGACCGCGAAGGCGGTGTAGCGCGAGCGCATCAACCGCTCGGCGCTCGGCGCGGGTGCGCCGTCGAGGATCGGACCGCAGCACGAGCCGAAGGTCGGCCCGCCGCACGGGCACGCGGCGGACGCGGACGGGCGGGACGACGCCGAGCCGAAGGACATCCCGCCACTCTAGGTCGCGACCGCGGCGCCCGGCGCTGTCGGCGAGCACACCCGGCGTGCCAGGATCGGACGCGTGACCGACCGCCTCATGCTCCTCGACACCGCGTCGCTGTACTTCCGCGCCTTCTACGGCGTGCCCGACAAGGTCACGGCACCGGACGGCACCTCGGTGAACGCGGCGCGCGGCCTGCTCGACATGATCGCCAAGCTCGTGGGCACCTACGCGCCCACGCACCTCGTCGCGTGCTGGGACGACGACTGGCGCCCGGCCTGGCGCGTCGATCTGCTGCCGAGCTACAAGGCGCACCGCGTCGTCGAGCCGTCCGCCACCGGCCCCGATGTCGAAGAGGTCCCCGATCCGCTCGCCGCGCAGCTTCCGGTGATCCGCGAAGCGCTCGAGGTGCTCGGCATCCCGATCGTGGGAGCGGCCGCCCACGAGGCCGACGACGTCATCGGAACCCTCGCCACCCGATCCGACATCCCCGTCGACATCGTCACCGGGGACCGCGACCTCTTCCAGCTGGTCGACGACGACCGCGGAGTCCGGGTGATCTACACGGCTCGCGGCATGAGCAACCTCGAGATCGTCGACGACGCCGCCGTCATGACGAAGTACGGGGTCCACGCCGCGCAGTACGCCGACTTCGCAGCCCTGCGCGGCGACCCCTCCGACGGGCTGCCCGGCGTGGCGGGGATCGGCGAGAAGTCGGCGGCCTCGCTGCTGGCGGCCGGCGGCACCCTCGACGGCATCCGCGACGCCGTGGCCGCGGGCACCCTGGGCACGCCGTCGCAGCGATCCAAGATCCTCGCCGCCGCGGACTACCTCGACGTCGCCCCGACCGTGGTCCGCGTCGCCCGCGACCTCGACCTCGAGACCGTCGACGATCGCCTCTCCCCCGTCGATCGGGATGCCGCCGAGGCGCTCGCCGAGACGTGGAACCTGGGCTCCTCGATGACCCGGGCCCTCGCCGCGCTCCCGCACTGACCCGGGCGCAGGCTCAGCGCCGGCGTTCGAGCCACTCGCGCAGCCGCTCGAGCGGCCACGTCGTCACGATGCGATCGGTCGGGACGCCCAGGGCCTCGGCGCGGGCGGCGCCGTAGTCGAGCAGCGACAGCTGGCCCGGGGCGTGAGCGTCCGAGTCGATCGAGAACAGGCACCCCGCCTCGATCGCCAGGGCGAGCAACTCGTCCGGCGGATCCTGTCGCTCCGGACGCGAGTTGATCTCGACCGCGACCCCGCTCTCGGCGCACGCCGCGAAGACGGCCCCGGCGTCGAACTCCGAGGGCGGCCGCGTCCCGCGCGCCCCCTCGACGAGTCGGCCGGTCACGTGGCCCAGCACGTCGACGCGCGCGTCGCGGGCCGCCGCGACGAGACGCCTCGTCATCGGTCCCCGCTCCATGCGCAGTTTGGAATGAGCGGATGCCACGACCACGTCGAGTTCGCGGAGCAGCTCGTCCTGCTGGTCGAGGTCGCCGTCGTCGAGGATGTCGACCTCGATCCCGGTCAGCAGCGTGAAGCCGTCGCCCCGGTGTCCCCGCACGATCTCGATCTGGGCGCGCAGACGCTCGGGCGACAGACCGTTCGCGACGGTCAAGCGGGGCGAGTGGTCGGTGAGGGCGAGGTACTCGTGACCCAGTCCGCGCGCGGCATCGACCATCGCCTCGATCGGGGTCAGGCCGTCGGACCACTCGCTGTGGCTGTGCAGGTCGCCGCGAAGGCGCGCGCGCAGCTCCGCTCCGCCCACCGGCGCGTTCTCGGCGCGCAGGGCCGCCAGGCGTTCGGGGACGTCCCCGGCCAGCGCCTGCTGGATGACCGCAAAGGTCGACTCCCCGATCCCCGGCCGACGACGCAGGCCCGGGTCGCGCAGTTCTTCGGGACCGAGACCCTCGATCGCCGCGGCCGCGGTGCGGAACGCCTTGGACTTGTAGCGCGACGACCTCTCCCGCTCGAGCAGATACGCGATCTCGGTGAGGGCGTCGAGCGGGTCCACGCTCACTCCGCCAGGTCGCGCGAGGTCTGCACCCAGGCGTCTAGCTTGGCCGAGGCCCGCCCGTCGTCGATCGCGGCGGCCGCGTCGGCCATGGCCTCGGCGAGTCGCTCCAGGATCGGACGCTGCACCTCGGCGGCATCCTGGAAGAGGCGGTACGAGACCAGACCCGCGGCCGCATTGAGCAGGACGATGTCGCGCACCGGTCCCGTCTCGCCCCCGAGCACCCGCCGGACGACCTCGGCGTTGTGGTCGGGAGACCCGCCCAGCAGATCGTCGATGTCGGCGAGGGGGATGCCGAGATCCCGGGGATCCAGGTCGTGCTCGTGCACGTCGCCGCGACTGATCTCCCACAGCCGGCTGTGGCCGGTGGTGGTGAGCTCGTCGAGTCCGTCGTCGCCGCGGAAGACCAGCGCGGTCGCACCGCGCGTGCGGAAGACACCGGTGATGAGGGGGACGCGGTCGAGGTGGGCGACACCGACCGCGTTCGCCTCGGCGCGCGCCGGGTTGCACAGCGGCCCGAGGAAGTTGAACACCGTGGGCACACCGAGCTCGGAGCGCGTGGCCGCCGCGTGGCGGAACCCGGGGTGGAAGGCCGAGGCGAAGGCGAAGGTGATGCCCGTGCGCTCGAGCGTCTCGGCGACCTTCTCGGGCGACAGCGTCAGCGCGATGCCCAGCGACGACAGAACGTCCGACGAGCCCGACGCCGAGCTCGCGGCACGGTTGCCGTGCTTGACGACGGGGACTCCGGATGCCGCCGCCACCACGGCCGCCATGGTCGAGACGTTCACCGTGCCGTAGCGGTCGCCGCCGGTGCCCACGATGTCGAGCACCTCGGCGCGGACGGGCAGGGGCACGGCGGCCTCGAGGATCGCGTCGCGGAAGCCGACGATCTCTTCGACCGTCTCGCCCTTCGCCCGCAGGGCCATCAGGAATCCCGCGAGCTGCGAGGGCGTGGCCTCGCCCGCCATGACCTTCCTCATCGCCCACGTCGACTCCGACACGCTGAGGTCGCTGCCGGCCAGCAGGGAGGTGAGCAGATCGGGCCAGGTGAAGCGTTCCGCCATGCCATGATCCTTTCACACGCGTGTCCCGCGGCGACGCCCGCGCGGCACCTGACGGAACCCCGGTCGTACCGGGGATTCCTTGCGGATTATGAGGGTTCCCTAAGTCTCGACGATGGAATATCTCATCTTGGGGATGGGAATATTGCGTCCCGGCATCGCGCATAATGGAACGGTGACGACCTCAGCGACGTATTCCCAGGCCGTGCGTGCCGTGAAGCGACCCGACCCGGTCGCCGTGGGCACCATCGTGTGGCTGGGCAGCGAGGTCATGTTCTTCGCCGGCCTCTTCGCGATCTACTTCACCCTGCGCAGCACCTCCGCCTCCCTGTGGGCCGAAGAGACCCAGCTGCTCAACGTCCCCTTCGCGACCGTCAACACGATCATCCTCGTGCTGTCCTCGGTCACGTGCCAGATGGGCGTGTTCGCCGCGGAGCGGTACCAGCCGTACCGCACGGGCACGCGCACCGGCATCCTGAAGTGGGGAATGGTGGAGTGGTTCTACCTCACCTTCATCCTCGGCGCGGTCTTCGTGTCGGGTCAGGTGTGGGAGTACGCGACGCTGGTTGCCGAGGGCATGCCCATCAGCGCCAACCCCTACGCCTCGGCCTTCTACCTCACCACCGGCTTCCACGCCCTTCACGTGACGGGTGGCCTCATCGCCTTCCTGCTCGTGATCGGTCGTGCGTACGCCGTGAAGAACTTCGGACGCAAAGAGATGACCACCTCGATCGTCGTGTCGTACTACTGGCACTTCGTCGACGTCGTCTGGATCGCCCTGTTCTTCGTCATCTACTTCCTCAAGTAAGAGAGCTGCATCCACATGGCACGCGAGAAGAAGACTCGTAAGGCGACCGGGCGTCGAAGCCCTCTGGCCGCCGCCGCACTGATCGGTATCGGACTCCTCCTCACCGGCGGCGTCTACGCGGGAGCGACGGCGGCGGTCGCCGCCACCTCCAGCACCCCGGTCAGCGAGGCCAACAACGCGACCGCGGTCGAAGAGGGCCAGAAGCTGTTCCAGGCCAACTGCGCCACGTGCCACGGTCTCGACCTGCAGGGCAGCCAGCAGGGTCCGTCGCTGTTCGGCGTCGGCGAGCTGTCGGTGCACTTCCAGGTCTCGACCGGACGCATGCCGCTGCAGGCCCAGGGCCCGCAGGCACCCGTGAAGCCCGTTCAGTTCACCGAAGAGCAGACCAACGCCATCGCGGCGTACGTGCAGTCGGCCGCCCCCGGCCCCGCGTACCCCTCGGAGGAACTGCTCGACGGCCAGGGCGACCTCTCGCACGGTGCAGAGCTGTTCCGCATCAACTGCGCGATGTGCCACAACGTCGCGGGTGCGGGTGGGGCACTCACCGAGGGCAAGTACGCCCCCGACATCCACTCGACGACCCCCGTCAACATCTACGCGGCGATGGTCACCGGCCCCCAGAACATGCCGGTGTTCAACGACCTGAACCTCACCCCCGAAGACAAGCGCGACGTCATCTCGTACCTGATGTACAACCAGCAGAACGACTCCCCCGGCGGTTTCGCTCTGGGCTCGCTCGGACCCGTATCCGAGGGTCTGTTCATCTGGATCTTCGGCATCGGCGGCCTGATCGCGCTCACCGTGTGGATCACGGCGAAGTCCAACTGACCGTCGTCTTCGACATTACGTAAACGCACGAGGAGCACCATGGCACACGAGGACGACGCACTGGAGCACGAGAGGGCTTCCTGGAAGCCCGGCTCGGGTCTCGCCGTTGCGGTTCCGGACGCCGCACAGAACCCGGGTCTGCCCGGTCACCGTCAGCGCATGACGGACAAGGACCCGCAAGAGATGAAGCGGGCGGTCCGCACGGTCTACACGCTGTTCTACGTCTCGGTCGCGGCGAGCATCTGGGCGAGCATCGCCTACATGATCTTCCCGATCGAGTCGGGCGCGATGGTCGACATCCGGTACAACAACCTCTTCATCGGACTGGGCATCGCCTTCGCGCTGCTCGCGATCGGCATCGCCACCATCCACTGGGGCAAGTCGGTCATGTCCGACAAGGAGTACATCGAGGACCGCCACGCCACGCGCGGTCGCGACCAGGTCCGCGAGGGCGCGGTCAACGTCTTCGTCGAGGCCGAGAAGGACTCCGGCTTCGGACGTCGCGAGATCATCCGCAACTCGCTGTTCGCGGCCCTTGCCGCCTCGGTCATCCCTGGCATCACCCTGTTCCGCGGCCTCGCTCCGCAGGATCAGGACCCCGTGGTCAACCTCAGCCACACCATGTGGAAGCAGGGCATGCGCCTGGCGCACGACCCCTCGGGTCGCCCGATCCGCGCGGCTGACGTCACCCTCGGTTCCGCGTTCCACGTCATCCCCGAAGAACTCGCCGGCCTGGGCCACGACGAGGGCTACCTCGAGGAGAAGGCTCGGGCGATCGTCCTGCTCATGCGCATGCAGCCCGAGCAGCTCAACCCCGAGACCAACAAGCTGGACTGGTCGTACGACGGCATCATCGCGTACTCCAAGGTCTGCACCCACGTCGGCTGCCCCGTCGCTCTGTACGAGCAGCAGACCCACCACCTCCTGTGCCCCTGCCACCAGTCGCAGTTCGACGTCGCCAACGGCGCCGCCGTCATCTTCGGCCCGGCTGCCCGTCCCCTGCCGCAGCTCCCCATCACCGTCGACGCCGAGGGCTACCTCGTCGCGCAGAGTGACTTCCAGGAGCCCGTCGGCCCCAGCTTCTGGGAGCGCTCATGAGTACCGGTACTCACCCCACTGAGAACGTCACGACCGAACCGGCCGTGTACTCCGGACCGCCGCAGGCCCCCGCGGGTCGCGACGGCAAGCCGCTCGGCGGCAAGTTCGTCGGTGCGGCCGCGAACTACCTCGACGAGCGGACCAGCATGTCCGGCATCGTCAAAGAGCTCGGCCGCAAGATCTTCCCCGACCACTGGTCGTTCATGCTGGGTGAGATCGCGCTGTGGAGCTTCGTCGTCGTGCTGCTCTCGGGCACCTTCCTGACGTTCTTCTTCCAGGCCTCGATGGTCGAGACGCACTACAACGGCGCCTACGAGCCGATGCGCGGCATCGCGATGTCGGCAGCCATGGAGTCCGCCCTCCACATCTCGTTCGACCTCCGCGGTGGTCTGCTCGTCCGACAGATCCACCACTGGGCCGCTCTCGTGTTCGTCGCCGGTATCGGCGTCCACATGCTGCGCGTCTTCTTCACCGGTGCCTTCCGCAAGCCGCGCGAGCTCAACTGGGTGGTCGGCTTCATCCTGTTCATCCTCGCGATGGCCGAGGGCTTCACCGGCTACTCGCTCCCCGACGACCTGCTCTCGGGTAACGGTCTGCGCATCATCGACGGCATGATCAAGGGTCTGCCGATCATCGGCACCTGGACGTCGTTCCTGCTCTTCGGCGGCGACTTCCCCGGCACCGCGATCGTCGGTCGCCTCTACACGCTGCACATCCTGCTGCTGCCGGCGATCCTCGTCGCGCTGCTCGCCGTGCACCTCATGCTGATGATCATCAACAAGCACACGCAGTTCGCCGGGCCTGCCCGCACGAACAGCAACGTCGTGGGCTACCCGATCCTCCCCGTGTACGCGTCCAAGATGGGCGGGTTCTTCTTCATCACCTTCGGTGTGATCGTCCTGATCGCCGCCCTCGTGACGATCAACCCGATCTGGAACTACGGCCCGTACGACCCGTCGCCGGTGTCGGCAGGTACCCAGCCCGACTGGTACATCGGCTTCGCGGACGGCGCCCTGCGTCTCGTGCCGCCGCACCTCGAGTTCGTGCTCTGGGGTCACACCTGGTCGTGGAACATCATCCTGCCCGTCGCGGTCCTCGGACTGTTCATCGTGCTGGTCCTCGTGTACCCCTTCATCGAGGCGTGGGTCACGGGCGACAAGCGCGAGCACCACATCGCCCAGCGTCCCCGCAACGCGGCGACGCGTACGGCGATCGGCGCGGCCGGTGTCACGTTCTACGCCGTCATGTGGGCCGCGGCCTCGTCCGACATCATCGCGACGCACTTCAAGCTGACCATGGAGGGTGTCATCCACACCCTGCAGGCGCTGCTGATCCTGGGCCCGATCTTCGCCTACTTCGTCACCAAGCGCATCTGCATCGCTCTGCAGAAGAAGGACCGCGAGATCGCCCTGCACGGCTACGAGTCGGGCCGCATCGTCCGCCTCCCCGGTGGCGAGTACATCGAGGTCCACCAGCCCGTCGACGAGTTCGAGCGCTGGAAGCTGGTCGACAACGAGACCTACGAGCCGCTGGTCGTGCGTCCCAACGACAAGGGCCAGATCCCCTGGCACGAGAACATCCGCGCCTCGGTGTCGCGCTGGTTCTTCGAGGACCGTCTCGCCCCGCTGACGCAGGCCGAGCTCGATGCCGCGAACGCCCACCAGCACCACGAGCTCGACCACATCGCGCACGAAGAGGCCGACGAGATCGCCGGCGCCAATGCTCGTGCCGACGAGGACGGCCGCCCGCCGATGGCCATCGGTGAGCGGGTCGAGGTCGAGATCCCGGCGCCCAAGGGCCTCGCGGACCGCAACCGGTCGAAGGACGACAAGAGCGAGTAATCGCGCAGAACGAAACCCCGGTGCTTCGGCACCGGGGTTTCGTCGTTCTCGGCCGCGGTGCGCGCCGAGGCCCGTTGGCAGGATGCCGTCGGTCGATGGCATCCCCTCCCCTCCCCCGGTGCCGCGGGCACCTCTACCGTGGGGCCATGACCGACGCCCAGGACTACTTCGCCGCTCGACTCGCCTTCGAGACGGACCCCTCGGACGTGTACGCCGCACAGCGCTCCGGTGAGCGCCTCACCCTCGTCGACGTGCGCGGACACGATGCCTGGGCGCAGGGACGTGTCAGAGGGGCGGTGCACCTGCCGTATCGCGAGATCGCCGAGCGCGCTCCGTCCGAGATCCCGCGCGACACCCCCGTCGTCGTCTACTGCTGGAGCCCCGGGTGCAACGCCGGTCAGAAGGGCGCGCTCGCCTTCGCCCGCCTCGGCTACGACGTCCGCGAGATGATCGGCGGCTACGAGTACTGGGTGCGAGAGGGACAGCCCGCCGAGAACGACGACGGCCCCCTCGCGCGCATCTTCGACCCCACGGTGATGGTCGTCCGCAGCTGAGCGTCCGAGACGGCGTCGACCGTCCTCCCCCGCACGGCAGGCGGAAGACCGTAGGATGCCACGATGCAGCATCCCCCTCTCGAGCCCTTCGCCCACGGCTACCTCCACCGTCCCGACGGGGCGCGTCTGTACTGGGAGACGTCCGGCAACCCGCGCGGTCGACCCGCGCTCTACCTGCACGGCGGGCCGGGCGGAGGGCTCGGCAAGGGTGGCTACCGGCGGCGCTTCGACCCCGAGCTGCACCTGATCATCGGGCTGGATCAGCGGGGATGCGGGCGCAGCGAACCCTGGGCGTGCGACGATCTCGACAGCCTGTCGACGCAGACCATGGATCACCTGCTGGGCGATCTCGAGGCGCTCCGCGAGCACCTCGGCGTCGAGCGCTGGCTGCTGCATGGCGTGTCATGGGGATCGACCCTGGCACTGGCGTACGCGCTCGAGTATCCGGCGCGCGTGAGCGAGATCGTCAACCTGGCCGTCACGACCGGCCACCGCTGGGAGATCGACTGGATCACCGACGGGATCGCACCGGTCTTTCCCGAGGCCTTCGCCGACCTGCGGGCGCTCCTTCACCCGGACGAGCGCACCATCGAGGGGTACGCGCGACTCCTGCGTGACCCGGACCCCGCGGTGCGCGTCGAAGCAGCCGAGAGGTGGGACTCGTGGGAGGCGACGCACCTCTCGCTCGGGCCTCTCGCCACCCCGGGCCCCCTCCACGCCGACCCGCACCAGCGCCGCAACTTCGCGACACTGGTGACGCACTACTGGGCGCACGACTGCTTTCTCCCCGGCGAGCGGTCAGTACTCGCTCGAGCGGGCGGACTCGAGGGGATCCCGGGCGTCCTCGTCCACGGGCGCCGCGACATCAGCGGACCCGCACTGACGCCCTGGCGCCTTCATCACGCGTGGCCGGGCAGTCGACTCGAGATCGTCGAAGAAGACGGTCACGGGGGTCCCCGGAGCGCCGAGCTGTGCCAGCAGGCGATCGACGACTTCGCGCGTGCGGACGCATGACGCCGAGCGGCAACGACCGACGATCGTCGCGCAACGTCAGGCGGTCTCGACGTCCTCGGTGAACCAGCGGGCTGCCGAGCCGAAGAAGATCGGATCGGGGCCCATCGGCTCGTCGTCATCGACGACGTCGCAGACCACCACTGTGACGTTGTCACGGGTGCCCGCCTCGAGGGCGAGGGCGACGGCGTCCGCGGCCGCGGAGCGGGCGTCGGGCGCCTGAGCGATCAGACGCGCGACATCGGCCTCGGGCACGTAATCGGTCAGCCCGTCGCTGCACAGCATCCACCGGTCGCCCGCGAGCGGGGGCCGTTCCGCCACCGAGACGACATCGCCCTCGGCCCCTCCCAGAGAGGCCGTGATGATGTTGCGCCGCGGATGTGCCGCCGCCGCCTCGGGCGGGATGATGCCGTGGTCGACCAACGCCTGAACGTACGAGTCATCGCGCGTCTCGCGCGAGAACTCACCGTCGCGGAGCAGATAGGCGCGGGAGTCACCCGTGTGGGCGAGCAGCAGGTCGCCGCTCGTGCTCAGGAAGATGCCAGTGAACGTCGTCGCCATGCCCTCGAGCGCGGGATCGCGCTCGACGTGGGCGCGGATGTCCCAATTCGCCTCGCGAATACGCACGAGCAGACCGTCGGCATCCATGCTGCGGCCACTCGTCGCGACGAGACGGTGGACGAGAGCGGCCGAAGCCAAGTCGCCGGACGGGCCGCCGCCGACGCCGTCCGCGACCGCCGCACCCCAGGACGCCGCGAAAGCGGCGTCCTGGTTGGTGGGACGGTGCGCGCCGGCGTCGGACGCGGCGGCCGTGATCAGCCGAACGGGCACGGGATCAGCGCGCGAAGTACCCGCGGTAGTACTCGTACACCCAGCCGACGATGGCCACGGCGAACACCGCGAAACCGACGGGGACGAGCCAGCTACCCACGGCGAGGCCGATGACGGCGATCGCCGCGGAGGCCGCGAGCACGATGGGCCACCACGACCAGGGGCTGAACTCACCCATCTCGGGGTCGCCGTCATCGATGTCGGCCGTCAGGGTGTCCTCGGGCAGCTCGCCCCGCTGCGCCTTGAGGACGCGCCCGATGTAGAACGCGATCATCGAGGACATCAGGCCGAGGAAGGCCAGAGCGACCGTGCCGACCCACTCGACGCCGCCGTGCTGGAGCAGGCTCCAGACGGTGTAGACACCGGCGATGAGGAAGGCGAAGACCGCCAGGATCCACCAGAGATTGACGTTGGTGCGCATGTCGTTACTTGACCTCTCCGGCAGCTGCGTCGACGACGGGCGTATCGGGAGCGTCCTTGACCGGACCCACACCGACCGGGATGCCGGCCTCGGGGTGGTTCAGATCGAAGGCGGGACGCTCGCTGCGGATGCGCGGAATCGAGGTGAAGTTGTGACGCGGCGGCGGGCACGAGGTCGCCCACTCGAGCGACGCACCGTAGCCCCACGGGTCGTCGACGGTGACCTTCGGCGCCTTGCGCGCGGTGATCCAGACGTTGAGGAGGAACGGGATCATCGAGGCGCCGAGGATCATCGAACCCACGGTCGACAGCTGGTTCTCCCACGTCCACCCATCAGCCGCCGCGTAGTCGGCGTAGCGACGGACCATGCCGTCGACACCCAGCCAGTGCTGGATGAGGAACGTCATGTGGAAGCCGATGAACAGCATCCAGAAGTGCACCATGCCGAGACGCTCGTTGAGCATCTTTCCGGTCCACTTGGGCCACCAGAAGTAGAAGCCGGCGAACATCGCGAACACGACCGTGCCGAACACGACGTAGTGGAAGTGCGCCACGACGAAGTAGGAGTCCGACAGGTGGAAGTCCAGCGGCGGCGAGGCCAGGATGACGCCGGTGAGACCACCGAAGACGAACGACACGAGGAAGCCGAGTGCGAAGACCATCGGCGTCTCGAACGTCACCGAACCACGCCAGAGCGTACCGATCCAGTTGAAGATCTTCACGCCCGTGGGAACCGCGATGAGCATCGTCATCAGCGCGAAGAACGGCAGCAGCACGCCACCCGTGACGTACATGTGGTGCGCCCACACGGCCACCGACAGAGCGGCGATCGCGATGGTGGCGTAGACGAGCGTCTTGTACCCGAAGATCGGCTTGCGGCTGAAGACCGGGAAGATCTCGGAGACGATGCCGAAGAACGGCAGCGCGATGATGTACACCTCGGGGTGGCCGAAGAACCAGAACAGGTGCTGCCAGAGCAGGACGCCGCCGTTCTCGGGGCTGTAGATGTGCGAGCCCAGCACGCGGTCGGCGGCGGCGGCGAAGATCGCCGCGGCGAGGACCGGGAAGGCGAGCAGGATCAGGATGCTCGTGATGAGCGTGTTCCACGAGAAGATCGGCATGCGCCACATGGTCATACCCGGGGCGCGCATGGTCAGGATCGTGGTGATGAAGTTGACCGCGCCGAGGATCGTGCCGAAACCGCTGATGCCGAGACCCAGCATCCAGAGGTTCCCGCCGACGCCCGGAGAGAAGCTGGCATTCGCGAGCGGCTGGTAGGCGAACCATCCGAAGCCGGCCGCACCCTGCGGGGTGAGGAAGCCTGAGACCGCGATGGTCGAGCCGAAGAGGAACAGCCAGAACGCGAAGGCGTTCAGACGCGGGAAGGCCACGTCGGGGGCGCCGATCTGCAGCGGCAGCAGCGCATTCGCGAAGCCCGCGAACAGCGGCGTCGCGAACATCAGCAGCATGATCGTGCCGTGCATGGTGAACAGCTGGTTGTACTGCTCTTTCGTCGGGATGATCTGCATCCCCGGCTCGAACAGCTCGGCGCGGATGATGAGCGCCATGACACCACCGAGCATGAAGAACACGACGGAGGCGATCAGGTACATGTACCCGATGGTCTTGTGGTCGGTGGACGTGATCCACTTGACGACCAGATTGCCCTTCTGCTCGACACGCGTGGTGCTCAGCAGTGCGGCTTGACGCGGCGGGAGAGTCGTCGGGCGCGAAGGGCCCGTCCCCTGGAGCGGAAGCGTCGTGGCCATGATCACTCGTTCCCTTCGGCGCCGGCCGTGTTGAGGTTCTGCAGGCGCGACAGATCACTGATGTCGCCGACGTCACCGGCGCTGCGGAGGGAGTCGAGGTAGTCCTCGTACTCGGCTTCGCTCACGACCTTGACGTTGAAAAGCATGGCGGAGTGGTATTCACCGCACAGCTCGGCGCACTTGCCCTCGTAGGTCCCCTCGCGGGTGGGCGTGAACGACCACTCGTTCTCGCGACCGAGGTACATGTCTTTCTTGTAGAGGAAGTCGATGATCCAGAAGGAGTGGATGACGTCGCGCGAGCGCAGGTCGATCTTCACCGTCTTGTTCACCGGCAGGTAAAGGGTGGGCACGTCCTGGAGGTCGTAACCATCGCTGGTGGCCTTGGCCTGCACACCCATGGAGTACACCGCGTCGGAGTTGTCCTCACGCTCGCCGTTGTACTGAAAGTCCCACGCCCACTGCTTGCCGTAGGCGGTGATGGAGACGTCGGGGTTCTCGTACTGCGTCTCGAGCGTGTTCTGGTCGCGCGCCGTGAAGGCGAAGAAACCGACCACGAGGATCAGCGGAACGATGGTGTAGAAGATCTCGACCGGCATGTTGTAGCGCAGCTGCACCGGGAGACCGGACTGGCCCTTGCGACGGCGGTAGGCGATGACCGACCACAGCATAAGACCCCAGGTGATGACACCCACGGCCAGCAGGACGATCCACGAGTTGACCCACAGACCGGCGACCATGTCGGTGTGGTTCGTGGCAGGGGTGCCGTCATCGACGAAGCCGGGGAGGAAGCCGTGGAGCTGGGTCGTGGTGCAGCCCGAGAGGAGTGCGACGGAGGCGATCCCCAGGGGGAGCGCTGCCCAGCGAAGGCGACGTTTGGAGGGCACAATGCACCTTTCCGGGTCGTGGATGTTGCTCTGACAGTCTAGAGCAACCTCTCACCGTTCTCAGGCCATTCGTCCAGTGCCGAGACATCGAGAACCCCCGGAATCCACGGTGCGATCCGTGGCCCGGGGGCTCTCGATCCGACGCCGGCGAACGGCGTTTCAGGTCAGTGGAAGCTGTCGCCGCAGGCGCAGGAGCCCTGTGCGTTCGGGTTGTCGATCGTGAAGCCCTGCTCCGAGATCGTGTCCTTGAAATCGATGCTCGCACCGTCGAGGTACGGAACGCTCATGTCGTCGACGATGACCTCGACGCCGTCGAAGTCGACGACCTTGTCACCGTCGAGATAGCGCTCGTCGAAGTAGAGCTGGTAGATGAGGCCGGAGCAGCCGCCGGGCTGGACGGCGACGCGGAGGCGGAGGTCGTCGCGACCCTCCTGCGACAGCAGGCTCTTCACCTTGTCGGAGGCGGCCGCGGTCAGGCCGACGCCGTGCTCGCGGGTCTCGGCGGAGGACGACAGTGTGGTGTCGGTCATGGCGATGCCCTTCGGGTTGTTCGGTCGCGGGGACGGTTCGAGTGTACGCCCGTCCCGCCCCCGCGGCTTCGATCAGATGGTGCGAGCGTTCAGACGCGCCAGCAGCAGGGCTTCGGAGACCAGCGCGTTGCGGAAGGTCTCGAGATGCAGCGACTCGTTCGGGCTGTGCGCCCGCGCGTGCGGGTCCTCGACACCCGTCACGAGGATCTGCGCGGCGGGGAACTCGCGCACGAGGTCGGAGATGAACGGGATCGAGCCACCGATGCCGACGTCGACCGCGTCCACGCCGTACCCGTCGGCGAACGCCGCCCGCGCCTCTTCGACGGCCCAGCCGCTCGTGTCGACGAGGAACGAATCGCCGCAGTCGATGTCGGTGAACTCGAGCCGAGCGCCGAACGGCGCGTGCGCGCGCAGGTGCTTCTCGACGGCGGCGAAGGCCTCTTCGGCATCCTGGCCCGGGGCGACGCGCGCGCTGATGACGACGCTCGTCTGCGGGGCCAGGGTGTTGGACGCGGCCTCGACGGGAGTGGCATCCCACCCCGTGACGGTGATCGACGGCTTGTTCCAGATCCGGCTGAGGATCGAGTCGCGACCGATCGGGGTCACCCCCTCGAGGAGGCCGGATTCGGCCCGCAGCGTGGCCTCGTCGTACGGGGGCGTCGCCGCGTCGCGCACCGCGAGCCCCTCGACCGCCACGGCGCCGTCGTCGTCCCACAGGGTGGCGAGGAGCTTGACGGTGGCGAGCATGGCATCCGGAACGGCACCGCCCATCATCCCCGAGTGCGAGGCGTGCTCGAGGGTGCGCACGGTCAGCGTGAAGCGGGCGTTGCCGCGCAGCGACACGGTGAGCCCGGGGGTGCGCTCGTCCCAGTTCCCGGAGTCGGCCACGACGATGACGTCGGAGCGCAGCACATCGAGGTTGTCCGAGAGGAACTGCCCGAACGAGCGCGAGCCGTACTCCTCCTCGCCCTCGATGAAGACGGCGATTCCGAGGTCGAGGTCGTCGCCGAGCACCTCGGCGATCGCACGGACGGCGCCCACGTGGGCCATGACGCCGGCCTTGTCATCCGCCGCGCCGCGGCCGTACAGGCGACCGTCGCGGACGGTGGGCTCGAACGGAGGCGAATCCCAGAGGGCCTCGTCGCCGGGGGGCTGGACGTCGTGGTGGGCGTACAGCAGGACCGTGGGGCGGCCGTTGCGCGCGGCGCGGGTCGCGAGGACCGCGGGCTGACCGATCTCGTCGGTTCCGGGGATCGCGGCGCGCTTGATCTCGACGGAGTCGAAGACGCCGGTACCGCGCAGCAGGGCGGCGACGGCGTCCGCGCTCTGCACCAGAGCGTTCTGGTCGAAGGCGGGCCAAGCGATCGAGGGGATGCGGACGAGGGAGCCGAGATCGGCGAGGGCGGCGGGGATTCCGGCGTCGGCTGCTTTTTGCACAGCTTCCTGCCGGGACAGGTCGAGGGTCATGCGGGTAATCTTAAGTCTCCCGATCAGCGAATCACCGAGGTTTCCCG
>NZ_QAJB01000029.1:0-8246 GCF_003061325.1 Microbacterium sp. HMWF026 | reverse complement strand
GTGCCGAGCCCGGGCCGGTCGACCCGCCGTCGGCACTGGGGGCCGAGGTGGCTGCGGCCAACGGCGTCGCGCCGTTCTGCGCGGCGAGGGCGGCCGTTCCTCCGGTCAGGCCCGCCGCGACGATCACGGCGCCGGCGATGAGCGCCGGTCCGCGCCACGAGCGGCGGCGGGGCTCGGGTGTCTCCTCGTGACGAGGGATCGGCAGGGTGGGGTTGTCGTCGTTCATGTCTTCTTCCCGTGCCGGTGGCGATCACCGACTCTGAGACCAGATTCCGAACCGGGACTGAAGCGAACCTGAAGCCGGGCGCACCCGGGCGTTCGCATACGCAAGCCATACTTCACGTCCAGGAGTCGTCCGTATCGTCGGGCGGATGTCCCCTTCCGCGCGCGTGCTCGTCCTCGACGACGACGAGACCATCCGCCTCGCTGTGACGACCGCACTCCGGGCCGACGGCTTCGTCGCCGAGGCGGCCCCGGACGGCACCGACCTGGACGAGCGGTTGCGCGCGTTCCGCCCCGACCTGGTGATCCTGGACTGGATGATGCCCGGGCCGAGCGGCATCCGATTGCTTCCGGTGGTGCGCGAGGCGGGAGACGCGGCCGTCATCATGCTGACCGCGCGGGACGAGGTCGACGATCGGCTGCGCGGCTTCGCCGAGGGCGCCGACGACTACGTCGTGAAGCCGTTCACGATGGCGGAGCTCGTCGCGCGGTCCACCGCGGTGCTCCGCCGCCGCGGACGGCTCCCCCAGACCATCTCGGTGGGTGATCTCGTGGTAGACCCGGACGCGGCGACCGCGCACCGCGGCGGCGCGGCGCTCGATCTGACGGCGACGGAGTTCCGACTGCTGCACCTGCTGGCCGACAGCCGGGGGCGAACGCTGTCGAAGGCGCAGATCCTGACGCAGGTGTGGGGGTACGAGGACTACGACCCGAATCTGGTCGAGGTGCACCTGAGCGCCCTGCGGCGCAAGATGGAGCAGAACGGCCCCCGTCTGATCCACACCGTGCGAGGGCTCGGGTATCGCCTGAGCGTTGCACCGTGAGAGCGCGGGAGGCGACCGCGCCGCTGCGGTCGGGATCGCTCCGGCGCCGGACGATCGTCGCGGTGCTCGCCGTGGTCGCTCTCCTGCTGGTCGTGCTGGCCGTCGTGGTGGACCTGGCCCTCGGGGCCCGCCTGCGCGGGCAGATCGAGGAGAGGCTGCGCGATCGGGCCGCGGCGGCCGCCTCGCTGGTGGGCACCGTCGATGACGCCGACCTGGCGGAGCGTCTGTCGGATCAGGGTCTCGCCGTGCGCATCGACAGTGCCGGCGGCGGCTCGGTGGTGGCAGGACCGAGTCCGGAGCAGCTGCGTCAGGGGCCTCCCGGCCCCGGGGGGCCCGGCCCCGGCGAGCGATCGGAGCCCTCGCCGAGCGCCTCGACCAACGGGGTCGAGGTCGTGGCATCCGCCGTGTCGGGAGACGACCAGCTCGTCACCCTGCGCTCGACGCTGAGCGACGGGTCGACGCTGACGCTCACCGCCTCGGCCGTGGGCGTCGGCGAGACGCTCGTCCAGGTGCGGTGGATCGTCGCGGTGTCCTCGGTGGGTGTGCTCGTGCTCGCGGCCGGGGCCGTCACCCTGGCGGTGCGGCGGAGCCTGCAACCCCTCGATCAGGTGTCGCGGGTGGCCCGCGCGATCGGCGCGGGCGAGCGGGAACGCCGGTTGCGGCCGACGCGTTCCGACACCGAGATCGGTCGCGTGGCCACGGCGCTCGACGACATGCTCGACGACGTCGTCGGGGCGGAGCACGCCGCGCGCGACGCCGAAGCCCGGCTGCGGGCGTTCCTGTCGGACGCCGCGCACGAGCTGCGCACCCCGGTGGCGGGCATCCGCGCGGCGGCCGAGACCCTGGTGCGCGCCGACCTCGAGGGCCCGGATCGCGAGGTCCTCGCCGCGCACGTCGCCCGCGAGGCGGCGCGGGCGTCGCGCCTGGTGGACGACCTGTTGACGATGGCCCGCGTCGATCGCGGCCTCGAACTCGTGCGCGCGCGGGCGGACCTGCGCGACCTGGTGCGGACCGAGGCACGTCGGGTGCCGCTGACCCACCCCTCGTTGACCGTGCGGGTCGACGTCCCCGACACCGTCGTGCCCGTCGACGTCGACGTCGACCGCATCGCGCAGGTGCTGTCGAATCTCGTCGAGAACGCGGCTCGGGCGACCGCAGGACGCGGGACGGTGGCGCTGACCCTCGTCCGCGACACGGATGCCGGGACCGCGACGGTCCGCGTGACCGACGACGGGCCGGGGGTGCCGGCGACCGAGCGCGAGCGCATCTTCGACCGGCTCGTGCGCCTCGACGAGGGGCGCGAGAAGGCGGGCGGCGTCGGGCTGGGACTGCCGATCGCCCGGGGGATCGCCCGCGCCCACGGCGGCGATGTGCGGTGCGTCCCCGTCGTGACGGGCGCACGGTTCGACGTCACGCTGCCCGCGGGGTGACGCGGGCCGCGCCCGCCCGCGGCGCAACGTGGCCCGCTGACGGCGGACGGCACGACGCGAGCGCCCACCGAGCGCGGGCGGCGCGATGTCGGATCCGGCGACGGCCGGCGGCACGACGCGCGCGCCCGCCCTCGGCGGGGCGGTCGTCAGGAGGCGGTTCGTCCGCTCGCGGTCTGACGCGTCGGCGTGGGCTGCGGCGCGATGCCCGCGGCGGTGAGCGTCAGACCGTCCGCACCGCTGGCGTCGTGCATCATCTGGTCGACGAGCGCGCGATCGATCGCAGGTTCGCGCCCCCCGTAGAACTGCATGACGAGCGCGTTCGAGGCGTGGATCCACAGGCTCGCCTGGCGGACCCCCTCGTTCACCGGCAGCTGGAGCATGAAGCCCTCGTTGCGGCGCAGCTTGTTCATCACGACGATGCGGAGATGGGCGAGGATGCGGTCGTCGATGTCGAACGATGCGCGGTCTCGATAGATGAGGCGTCCCACGGCGGGTCCTTTTCTGGCGCGTTGAAGCGTACCGGTAGAGCACGGGCGGGACCACGCTGGGAGGCGAGGCAATGCGGGGACCTCCAGTATCGCACCTCGACGGCGCCGGCGGGGCACTCACCGATATATCGGTGGAGCGGGGCGAATGCTCAGTTTCCGCGGCTTTCCGGGCGATATCGTCGAGGGGATCTGCGATCACCGACCCACGAGAGAGAACACCCGTGAGCCCCCACCGCACCTCTGCCTCCAGCGATCAGGAGGGCCGATCTTCGAGCCCTCTCCGTGTGAGAGGGGGTGAGATCTGATGCTGGCTGCGGCCCTGACGCTTCTGTTGGGGATTATCGTGACCCTGGCGATCATCGTCGCCTGCGGATTCTTCGTCGCGCAGGAATTCGCCTACGTGTCCGTGGACCGCGCGCGCCTGGCCGCGCGGGCCGAGAAGGGCGACGCGCAGGCGAAGCGCGTCCTGGCCATCACCAAGCGGACGTCGTTCATGCTGTCCGGCGCTCAGCTGGGCATCACCGTGACGGGACTGCTCATCGGTTACGTCGCCGAGCCGCTCATCGGCGAGTCCATCGGGACCCTGCTCGGCGGCGTCGGCGTCGACCCGGCGGTGTCGGTGCTCATCGGTACCGTGGGCGCGCTGCTGCTGGCGACCGTCGTGACGATGATCTTCGGCGAGCTCTACCCCAAGAACCTCGCCATCGCGAGTCCCGAGCCGCTGGCCCGGGCGTTGGCGGTGCCCACGCGCATCTACCTGCTGCTGTTCGGCTGGCTGATCACGGTGTTCGACGTGTCCGCGAACGCTCTGCTGCGCCTGCTGCGCATCGAGCCCCTCGAGGACGTCGACGAGAGCGCCACCGCGCGCGACCTCGAGGCCATCGTCGAGGAGTCCCGCGTCAGCGGCGACCTGCCCGACGATCTGTCGATGATCATCGACCGCATCCTCGACTTTCCCCAGCGCGACGTCGAGCACGCCATGGTCCCCCGCTCGCAGGTCGGCTCGGTCACGCCCGACACCATCGTCGGCGAAGTGCGCGCGCTCATGGCGACAGGTCACACGCGCTACCCCGTCATCGGCGACGAGGACTCCCCCGTCGGTGTCGTGGAGCTCATCGACATCCTTCGCGAACAGCCCGCCGACGACGCGCCCGTGGCCGCGGTCATGCGCGCCGCGGTCGTCATCCCCACGTCGATGCTGCTGCCGGTCGCCCTCGACCGCATGCGCCGCTCGCGCAACGAGCTCGCGTGCGTCGTCGACGAGTACGGCAACTTCGACGGCATCCTGACCATCGAAGACCTCACCGAAGAGGTGATCGGAGAGCTCTCGGACGAGCACGACGCCGAGGTGACCGAGGTCGCCGCGGTCGGTGACGCCGCGTGGAGCGTGCCCGGCGACCTGCACCTCGACGAGCTGGAGCGTCTGATCGGCCACGACCTCGCCGAGAGCGACGTCGAGACGGTCGCGGGCCTGGTCATCGACGCACACGGCGATCTGCCCCCCGTCGGCACCGTCGTCCGCATCGATCTGCCCGAGCGCCCGAGCGAGAGCGTTCAGGGCTTGGACATCGAGCGCTGGCTCACCATCGAGGTGCGCGAGGTCGACCGCCACGTCCCCTCGCAGCTCGAGGTGCAGCTCGACGAGGTGGACCGGGATGCCGTGCCCGCCGACGAAGACGGCGCACGCGACGAGGAGGTGGCCCGATGAACGGCTGGACCGTCGCCCTCATCACGACCGGCTTGATCATCGCGAGCGCGTTCTTCGTCATCGTCGAGTTCGCCCTGCTCGCCGCGCGTCGGCACCGGCTCGAAGAGCAGGCCGCGACCAGCGCCTCGGCCCGTGCCGCGTTGCGCGGAGTGAACGAGCTCACCGTCATGCTCGCCTTCGCGCAGCTGGGCATCACGGCCTGCACCTTCTTGCTGGGAGCGATCACCAAGCCGGCGATCGACTACGCCCTCGCGCCGGTCTTCGAGGCCTGGGGCCTGCCCTACGTGCTCGCCGACATCATCGCGTTCATGCTCGCGCTCATCGTGGTGACCTTCCTGCACCTGGTGATCGGCGAGATGGCCCCGAAGTCGTGGGCGATCGCGCACCCCGAGACGGCGGCGAAGGCCACCGGCATCCTGGCCCGCGCGCTCACCTGGCCGCTGCGTCCGTTCCTGCTCTGGATCAATCACATTGCGAACCGGCTCGTGAAGGCGTCGGGCGTCGAACCCGTCGACAAGCCCGCCGCGGGCGGTCAAGACGCCGACACGATCCGCGAGCTCGTGGCGCACTCGCGCCAGGCGGGCACGCTCGAGCAGCAGTACTCCGAGCCGATCGCGCAGGCGATCGCGCTGGGGACCCTCACGGTCGGCGACATCGTGCGCACCGACCGGCGCCCGACGGCGGTTCCCGCGGATGCCACGGTCGCCGACATTCAGGCGGTCGCCGCCTCGTCGACCCACCTGCGCATCCTCGTGGGGACGGGCGCCGCGTCTCGTGTCGCCCACGTGCGCGACACGCTCTCCGTCGCCCCGCAGACCCCCGCGCGCGACATCGCGCGAGAGCCGCTGATCCTCGCCCCCGATGCATCGGCGTACGACGCGCTCGCCCGTATGCGTCGCGGTCGGGTGCAACTGGCGACGGTGGTCGACGGCGAACGACTGCTCGGCGTCGTCACTCTGGACGATCTGCTTCGCGAGATCCTGCCGGGGCCGGAAGAGGTGGTCGTCGCTGCGCGGTGAGTCGCGGCATCCACTCCCCCTCATCCGCCCGCCGCCCGCGGGCACGCGCGTCCGGTGCGGTCCCGTGGGCGGCGGGCGTTCGCGTTCACGGAAACGGTGTGCGGAGACTGTCAAGCGGTCCGGAAGTCAGAGGGCGCGGCGTACCGTCGCGTCCGTTCACCCCCTCTCTCGGTAAGGACTTCCATGAGCAAGATCTGGTTCATCACCGGTGCCTCCAAGGGCTTCGGCCGCGAGTGGGCCGAGGCGGCCCTCGAACGCGGTGACAGCGTCGCCGGCACCGCCCGCGATCTGAACGACGTCACCGAGTTGGTGGACGCCTACCCCGACACCTTCTTGCCCCTGCAGCTCGACGTGACCGACCACGCCGCCGACACGGCCGCGGTGAATGCTGCGCACGAGCGGTTCGGGCGCCTCGACGTCGTGATCAACAACGCCGGCTTCGGCCACTTCGGCATGGTGGAGGAGCTGGCCGAGGACGAGGTTCGGGCGCAGCTCGAGACCAACTTCTTCGGCGCGCTCTGGGTCACCCAGGCGGCCTTGCCGATCATGCGGGCGCAGGGCTCGGGCCACATCATCCAGGTCTCGAGCATCGGCGGCATCAGCGCGTTCCCGTCCGTGGGCGTGTACCACGCGTCGAAGTGGGCCCTCGAGGGACTCTCGCAGTCGCTCGCGCAGGAGGTCGCGGGATTCGGCATCCATGTCACCCTCATCGAACCCGGCGGTTACTCGACCGATTGGTCGGGTCCGTCGGCGAAGCGCAGCGACGAGATCGAGGCCTACGCGGACGTGCGCGAGCAGGCGTCGAAGCGTCCCTCCGCGGCCGACCCGGGAAAGCCCGAGGCCACCCGCTCCGCGATCCTGAAGGTGGTGGATGCCGACAACCCGCCGCTGCGCATCTTCTTCGGCAAGGCGCCCCTGGGCATCGCCGAGCGGGACTACGAGTCCCGTCTGCAGACCTGGCGCGAGTGGCAGCCCGTGTCCGAGGAGGCGCACGGCTCGTAACGGGGCCGTGCCTGCGCAACGTGGGCTCAAGATCAGCGCAACTACCGCAAGATCGCGAATTGCGCTTCTAACCTGGCGAAGCGGACGACGCGTCGTCCCGCCCCTTCCCGGCTTCGGACCCGAAGCGCGGTCGGGAAGGGGACACCTCGCGGGCCGTGGCGGGCGCCCCCTCGCCGCCTGCTCAGAGAACGTACGCGTCCACGAGCAGCGCACCGCGGATGCTCCTCATCGCGTCAATCAGGCGGTCCAGCGTGCGACCGTTCCACGCCGAAAGCTGCAGGTCGTTCGGCCCGAGCGGCTCGAGAGCACCCGTGCGCAGCCGGATGACCTCCCATCCCGCCGTGCGGAGAGCCCGATCCTTGCGGCGGTCCGCGATCTCGCGCTTTCCGACGTGCTCCAGCCCGTGCCGGCCGATCGTGTCGTACTCGACGGCGACGCGGAGTTCGGCGAAGACGAAGTCCGGCCACACCTCGAGATGGTGGAAGAACGGTTTGGCGACACGCACGGCGTTGAGCCCCTGGTCCAGCGACAGGCGCTCGCGCAGGTCGGAGCGGATGCGATCCTCGACGGCCGACGCCGGAGCGGGCGCGCACGAAGAGGCGAAGGCCGTGCCCACGGGCACGTCGGGGGTCTTCGCGCAGAGTGGCGGCGCGGCCGGTCGGTGGCGCGGTCGCAGGACCGCGGCGGCCGTGACGGCCGGGGCATCGACCGACGCCCGCATCGGCAGGGCGACCGTCCGCCGGGGATTCGCCTGCTCGCTGCACTCGGGGCACCACGCGCTGCGGCGGCGCTCCCGGCCGGGGCGCAACCTCTGCTCTTCGGGCGTCGCCGCGAACCGGTGCCCCGCGTCGCACTGCCACAGCAGCAGGACGTCGGCCGCGGGCGGCACTTGGCTGAGCGCGATCCCCGCGTTGAGGTCGGGGTGGTACTGGCGGATGAGCGCGGGGTACGCCGCCCATGCGTCTCGATACGCGCCCACGGCATAGGGCACGTCGAGTCCCTTCGACTACTGTCGTCGGGCCCACCAGGTCTGCACGCGTTCCGCCACGGCGGTGAAGCTAGCGTCGACCTCCGACATCGAGCGAGACTCCGGAGTCGACCCGAGGCGATCACCGCCGCCAGCGCGGCCATGATCCGTGGGCGCGCCCGCTCGAACAACGGGTCGACCCGGTGATCGACGTCTACGAGTCCGCGATGAACTCCGTGTCGTAGGGCGGGTGGGACTTGAACCCACGATCGTCGGGTTATGAGCCCGCTGCCTTGACCAGCTTGGCCACCGCCCCCAGCGATGACGAGCCTACCGGCATCCGGTTGTCCAGACCGCGCTCCCTGCTCCGCGAAGCCGCGAGGGGTGTGGTGAGGGTGTTTGTGAGCTGGCACGAGGGGGCACCGTGGCGAGCGCCCGCGCGTTGGGGGAATGATGGGGATCAGCATGATTCGCACAGGACTGACCGTCGTCACCGTCGCTCTCGTGTTCGGGCTGACATCCTGCTACGGCGGGCCCAGTGCCGCCGACCGGGAGGCTCGCTTGACAGCTGCCCTCGAATCCGGAG
>NZ_QAJB01000297.1:0-7767 GCF_003061325.1 Microbacterium sp. HMWF026 | reverse complement strand
GGCGATGACCGACACCAACTCCGACCGCACCGTCCTGGACTGCGGCAAAACCCTCGACGAGCTCAGCACCTACCTCGCCCACGACCGCACCCCCTACGACCCCGCCATCGAGGAGTGCCCGGAGTGCGTCAACGCGCTGCGCGCTCTCGAGCGTGTCTCCCACCTCTCCCGCGATCTGATCGCACACGACGCCGATACCGTGCCTGCTCCTCCCCCGTCCTGGCTGAACGACATCATCAACAACATCGGCGCCGAGCTTCGGGCCGGACGCGACCTCCCCCTGCACCACCCCGACCCCTTGGTGAGCCTCAGCATCACCGAAGGAGCCGTACGTGCCCTCATCCGTGACGTCAGCGACACCATCCCCGGCATCCTGGTCGGAGCATGTCGAATCACCGGTGAAGCCGACACACCACACGCCCCCGTACATGTCAACATCACCGTCAGCATCGCCACACACACGCCGATGCCACCACTGCTCACCCAGCTCCGCGAACAGGTAATGAAGGTCCTTCACGAACACACCGAGCTGCACATCGACGCCCTCAACATCACTGTCGAAAACATCCACGACGCGGCTGCAGGAGACGACGCCAGATGAGTAGCGAACAACCCACCCCCTCTCCGCAGCCGGAGGACCTGACCACCCTCGTCCTCAGCGTTCCGGGAGTTACCGCCGTGTACCCCTCAGCGCCCACACCAACACGAATCGCACGAGCGATCGCTGCCACCCTCGGCACCTCACCAGCCCCAGAGCCCATCGTGAATCTACGCACCACGAACGAGCGCACGACCATATCGGCCCGAGTCGCCACCCACAGCAGCCCCGCCCCCACTATTGCCCGCGACATCGCTGATCATCTGCGATCCGCACACCCCGACAAATCCGCACGCATCACGGTGCAAATCGCGAGCATCACCATCTGAGGAACACCCTCCGCCCGGGGTCCGAACATTTTTGTGACGGAGCAGGCCCTGTCGTGCTCTTCATATGTGAGCGGCACCGCCGTCTCGTGCGACAGGCCCGTCACTCCCTGCGCGCGCCCACCATCCGACTGATAGGGCCCATGGGAAACCTTTACTACAGCAACAGCGACGCCATCATCGACGATCGCCTCCTGCACTACATCCAAGTCATCGCCGCGACCAAGCTCCGCCGCGGCGAGAACTTCACCCTCACCCTGACCCAACGTGCCAACCCCGAACCTCGCATCACAATCTGGATGAACCCCAACATCCCCCTCCGCTTCACCTACACCACACCCGAAGCAACACCCCTCGTAGGCGCATACCTCCAGCAACTCGCCGCCCAAGCAAACAGCACCAGCGGCCTCATAATCGACCTCGACCACTGGACCGAACCCGCCCCCGCTCAGCAAGCACACGCCGCAGCTCGGTGAAGGCCAGCCCCGGCAGGCGCGACTACATGTCCTTCGACAACCGTATTGGAGCGAAACCGATCGGTTTTGCACTGCTGGCACGGTTAGCGTCCGCTGCGCTGGCGGCCTATGGGTAGCGTGCGCAGCCAGTACTCACCGAGCTGGACGGTCACGGCCTTCGTGATCTCGCTGAAGAGTTGTTGTTGGCGGCGCACCTCTGTGACTACCTGCAACAGCGCGCATGTCAGCTCGTGGAGGAATCTTCGAGCTAGCAGCTGTTGCGATTGTACATTGATGGGCGGCGTCCACGATGTCGTACGATCGGCTGGCGGAAGAACGATCCGCCAGGGAGATTGAAGAGGCAGCAGGGTGCCGTTTCGCAGTAAAGACACGCTGAGCGCGTGGCTCGATGAGTTTGCCGCAAGCGGGACTGGCGGAGGCGCTGTCGCGTTCGTTGCCGATCAGGATCCCGTCGATGGCGTCGACAGCGGCCTGGTCATCTTTCCTTTGGCAAACGCAACAACGTCCGTGTACCTGGCACCGATTGCTGTGGGCGTACCTGACTGGCGCGTCACTTTCGAGGCACAGCCTGAGGTGACGGAGCTATCCCCAGACTCCGTTTACGATCTGTGCCGTGAGATCTCCCACGCCGCAGACTTGTGCGCGTTTCTCCAGCGCAAGTCCGTTGAGCATATGGCTCAACTTGCGGCCGAGGCGCAGAGCTAACTAGGCGACGGCCCGGTCGACACGTGCAGCCTCTTCACGCGCGGCCAGCGTGGCGTGGCGAAGGAAGTCGGCGAAATCGGCCTCGACCTTGGGGTCCAGGTGCGCGATGAGCTGGCGGCACGTGGCATCGAACAGCGCCAGTTGTGACCACGGCTCCTTCTCGATGTCGACCGCCAGGTGGATGTGGTTGACGCGGCGGTCCACCTGGTCAGCTTCGCGGCGCAGAATTTCGCGGCGCACGAGCCGTTCGACCATCGTGGTGATGCCGGCAGACGTGACACGCAGATAGCTGGCCAGCTCTGAGGGTCGCGCTCCGGGGTTCTTTGCGAGGTAAGACATGGCGTTGGCCTCGAGCTCGTTGACGCCGAGCTGCTTTCGAGCACGCGCCGCCGCGGCATCACGTTCCTGGGAGTAGAACGTCAGCGCCGCCGAGAGCGGCGATGTGTCGCCTGTTTCTACCGTCATGGACCCGTTCCCTACGTTGCGTATGTCTCGAAGCACTATACCTAACCATCTAACCTTCCGCCGGTGATGATTACGCCTGGTAGTCGTCAGCAGCAGTGACACTCAACTGGATTACCTAACTGTGTTTACAATCTGCTACGTTGATCATCACCGGGGTTGACAGCCCAAGACCTAATGGAAGGAAGGCCGCCATGACTAGCAACGCGTTCGCTTGGGGACAACCTTCACGTCTGCGTCGGCAGACGTTCGTTCCCTCTCGCACCGCTGTCGCGGCCCAACGGTGGTACATCGGCGTGACCGCTGCGGCCGTTGTGGTTTCTGCGACCGCCGTGGGCGTCGTCGCCCCCCTCTTTTTCTGATTCACCCCCGCACCCCTCACCGCAAGGAGTCATCATGGGAAAGCTCTTCTACAGCTCGGACCCCCAGGCCATCGAGATCGACGATCGCCTGCTGCAGTACCTGCAGGTCGTTCTGTCCACCAAACTCCGCCGCAACGAGTCCTTCACCATCACGTGGACGGACACAGAGGCCGCGCACACGCGGACGACGCTGTGGGTGCAGCCTGCAATCTCCATGCGCTTTGAGTATGCCAGCGCCGAGCCGCAACGCCTGTCCGGCGGCTACCTCCGCCAGCTCGCTGACCAGGCTGCGATGTCGTCCGGGCTGATGCTGAATGCCGCCACCTGGCAGCAGCAGGAAGATGCTCACCGCGTGCAGCTCGCCGCCGCGGCGTAACGACACCGCATACTCATAACGGCCCGCCCCTCTGGGGTGGGCCGTTTTCCTTCCCTCGCCGACCTCAAGGACTCGCCATGCCATTCCACAGCAAGAACACCCTCGAGCATTGGGTGGCAGAATTCATCGCCGCCCGCGGCGCCGGCGAGGATGTCCGCGTTGCAATCCAAGAACGCCACGGGGGTCAGGACACCGGGCTTGTCGTCATGCCCCTGGAGAACGCCCCCAACACCGTCTGGATCGAACCGCGCGAAAACGATGAAGACCTCGCGTGGCACGTACTGATTGAACCTTCCACCGAGGCTCTGGATCTGACCAGCTTCGAACTCAACGCCCTCACTCACGAGCTTCAGGTTGCGGCCGAGCTGTGCGCGTTCTTGCAAGAGAAGTCGCTGGGCCACTTCGAGCCCGATATGGAGCCGAAGGCAGAACCGGAGACGGCTGCCACCGAGTAGGCGCTCACTCCCGCACAACGCTGTGGATGCAGCCGGCCACTCGATTCGATTGATCTGCGCCAGCGCCGAGCCGCAGCATCTGTCCGGCTACCTGCGTTAGCTCGCTGATCAGGCTGGGATGTTGAGCTCGGGGCCTGATGCGCACCCGCGCCTGCACCTAGTGGTCAGAGAGATGCGGCGCAATCCCCGTTCCGCTTCCCCTGCGGGATGCCACGATCTCGCCGTCCGGCACGCAAAGGAGCGGCTTATGTTCGGCGCAAGAGGATCCAACGCACCCACGACGTGGAAACACATCGAGAATGACTTCGTGATGGGCGCCTGTGCCCACCAACTGTTCGGATACATCACCCGAAGCCCCAGCGACGAGTGGACCGCCTTCGACAGCGACTCCCGCCCCATCGGACACTTCACCCCTCTCGACGCCGCGAAAACTGCCCTTTGGACTACACACCAACCAACCCACCACAAGCAATGCACATCTCGCATAAACCGCTGGTGGAACCGTCCGAGCAGGCAAGCACCCACACCCTCGGCGATGGCCTTGTCAGGCGGAGTAAGCCGCTAACGTCCGCCGCCGGCGCGGCAGCCTCCGCCACGACGTGAAGACCCACCGGGCTGGAAGGCGGTACGAAACCCATCGGTTTTGCACCAACAGGATGTACCGTCGGTTGACCTGGCCGTTACCCCGAAGGAGGCGGTGCGGTCGAGGCCCGATACACGAATTCTGTGTCACAGAAGGTTGTGCGGAACTCGTCTTCATCACCGTCGATGCGGCGCAGTAGTTCGGTTGCCGCACTTTGTTTCATCCCCAATACCGGTTGAGAGACGACCGACAGTTCAGGGCTCACGAGCCTGGTCCATTCGAGGTTGTCGAACCACATCAGGGAAACCTCGTCTGGAATGGAGATGCCAAGTGTCTTCAGAGCCCTGAAAGTGGCAACTGTCATGACGCTGTCTGGGGAGAACAATGCCGTCGGCCGGTCGTTTGAGAACTGGGACAGGACGGCCGAGAAGGCGCGATCGGCTGAGTGCCCGTCGCTAGAGAGAGGTTGAGCGGGTCTACCGGGATGCCCGCTTTGCGTAGGGCACGCAGGTACCCAACGATTCTGGCGCCGTTTTGGCGAAGCAGACTGGTATTGATGGAGGGCCATGAGCGAGCGTCGTCCAGCAGCTCCATGAGAAACGAGGCGCGAGCTTCAGATACGAGCGCAATTTTTCGGTGTCCGAGCTCGATTAGGTGCGTCACAGGGCGAGATCGTTTGGCCGGTACCCAAGCGTGTCAGCTGCAGCCGGCGGGGAATCATCGGCGGCGCCGCTGCCACCACTTTCTCCGGGGCTGCGGTTCAGGTGTCGACGGCTTTCGTGGAGAAGGGGCGTCGGAGCTATCGGGTGCTTCAGCGAGGCGGATTTGGCGGCCCTCCTCCACGTCGCTGGACTCTTTCTCATCCTGCTTCTTGCTTTTTCGGGTGTCACGGGCGGGAAGTTGAATGTCCTCTTCGGCGACGATGCCACCTTGCAGCTGGCGGCCGCGTTCCAGTTCGGCGTCGAACTCTGCGCCGAACAGGAGCGCGAGGTTAGCGATCCACAGCCAAAGCAGGAAGATGATGACCCCGGCGAGCGAGCCGTAGGTGCGGTCGTAGTTGGAGAAATTGACCACGTAAAACCCGAAGCCGGCGGTGGCGATGCCAAGGACCACGATGGCGATGGCCGCGCCGAGGCTGATCCACCGGAACCTCGGCTGTTTGGCGTTGGGGGTGGCGTAATACAGCACCGCGACGAGGAACACGATGATGAAAAGCATGATTGGCCACTTGGCGACGTCCCATGCGATCTGCACGCCCCGACCGAGACCGAGAGCGTTACCGATCGCCGTGGTGACATCGCCGGAAAGAACGAGGCCAAGGGCCACGAGGGCGAGCGCGACCACCGCGATGACGGTGACAAGCAGCTGCATTGGACGCAGCTTCCAGAACGGTCGGCCCTCGTCGATTTCGTAGATGCGGTTCATGGCACGGCTGAACGCGCCTACGTACCCGGACGCTGACCACAACGCAAGCGCGATACCGGTGATCAATGCGATACCCGCGCCTCGGGAGGAGGCGATCTGTTCGATCGGTTCGCGGAGGGTGGAGGCGGCGTCGGGGGCGACGTCTTGAATAATGCCGAGAATGGCGGCGGCCGCGGCGTCGCCCTGGCCGACAACACCGAGCACGGAGAAGATCGCGATCAGCGCTGGGAACAGGGCGAGGACGGCGTAGTAGACCAGACCGGCGGCGGCGTCCGTGCATTGGTCAGCAGAGAATTCCCGCACTGTTTTTCGCAGCACATACTTCCACGACCGCTTCGTCAGCTGGGTGGGGGAGTCCGGCTTCTTTGCGGCGTCCGGGTGCGGAGCACCCGTGTTGGTGTTGGTGGCTGCTTTTCGCTTCAGCATGTGATCCCGTGAATCCTGTGAGTGACCGCAACCTGTCTTGGCGCGGACACTTCAGTGTTCAACACCGGGTGCCACGGGTGAGGGGCCTTGCCTGTCGGCAGAGCGCGCCGATATGCACTCCCTTGGCCGCCGGCCGGTGGTGCGAGAGTAACCCGGTCGTGGAGCGCGTCAGTGCAGGACGACGAGTTGCGTCAGGTCGTCAGAGGGCAGGTTGTCGGCAACGGCTGTGACTTGCATGTCTGTCAGATCGATGCGGCCCGAGATGACGGTGAGGAAGGCGGAATCCGCGGCGTCTCAGTCGGTAGCGATCCACAAGAGCGTCGATCGGGGTGCGAGGGTGGTCGCGTCGACAACGTGTTGTCCCCCCTCGACCCATACCTCGGCGACGGCGTGAAAATCCACCGGGTCCAAGCCCGGGTCGTACATGGACACGAGACGTGAACCGATCCCGGTTCTCTGCCGCTCCTATGCGGGCGCCAGCACCGGGCGGGATGGCGTTTCGTGGTTGCCTTCGCGTTCCTGTTCGGGATCGTCGCGGCGCTGTTCATCGACACCACAGGAAGCATCTGGCCAGCGATCATCCTCCACGCCGGCTTCGACACCGTCTGGTTCATCCTCACCCCACGCTCTCCGGTCCTCACCGACCTCGTCAGCATCGCCGTCTGCGCCGCTCTGGCCGTACTGCTGGAAAATCTGCGCAGGCTCGCCTCTGCCGCAGCCACCCCGACACGCAACCGCTGACGCCGGCAAAGTGGCGACCCTTCGACAACAGCATCCCGAAATCGGCGGTCCCCCCTCGAAACTCACATCGCCCGCTCGGAGCCCCGCTGTGTCACCGTCGCGAGGGTCGCCGCCACACGGACAGCGGCGCGGGTTTGCTTCCCGCTGCGAACTGACAATCCGAGTCAGAGCCGCGACTTGAAGCGCCCTGGGTCTGCTGGAGACTCGCGCCATTTGATTCCGACCAGCAGATTGCGGTCGTTGGGGGCAGCATAGAACGCGTTCTCGAACTCGGCGGGCGGGACGTCGCCGAGGTAGCCGTGGAGGCGCTGGGTGTTGTGCCAGTGCACCCATCTGAGGGTCGCGAGCTCGAGGTCCTCGACCGTACGAGACGGGCGGGGCCGCGGACAAGTTCGGTCTTTTAGTAGCCGTTCGCAGTCTCGGCTAGGGCGTTGTCATACGCGTCGCAGATCGATCCGATGGACGCGGCGAAGCCTTCCGGCGCGAGCGTCTCGCGAACGACACTCTCGTAGATTGCGAGCCCGCGTCGCTGTGATGTATTAGACCGTCCACGGCCGGGTGACCGGCAAGGTCGCGTCGCCACAAGCCCATTCGCAGCGCAGTGTTACCGGCGGGGTCGTCTTCACGGTTGCGGCGTGCCAGCCCACGATCGCGCGAGTAGCAGTCGATCATGAACGACACGTAAGCGAACCCCGCCCACGTCGTGACATAAGTGAAATCCGTGGACCAGCGGCGGTTCGGCGCCTCGGCGGTGAAGTCCCGATCGAGCAGATCCGGGGCACGATCGGCATGACGATCCGGGATCGTGGTCCGCACCCGCCGCCCCCGGACC
>NZ_QAJB01000296.1:0-5100 GCF_003061325.1 Microbacterium sp. HMWF026 | reverse complement strand
ATCAGCCGTCTTGGTCACCGATGCCGAAGAGACGGTGGCGCCAGCGGTCGCGATATTCGAGCCGGTCACACCAACGCCGACGAGCGTGAAGGTGACGGTTGCGCCGGGCGCGAAGCCCGCGATCGGAACCGGGCCGTTCGAGGTGACGGAGACCGACACGGTGTCGGGGGTGGTGGGCACGTAGGCCTGAGCGACGGCGGGGGCTGCGAAAAGCAGCGCGCCAGCGAGGGCGGCGGAGGCGCCGACCTTGGCAAAGTTGAGCTTCATGAATGCCTGCTTTCGAATCCGGGCTACCGGTTTATGGGTGGTCCGCGTTCGTGCTATCCGATGGTGACGCAAGGGGGAAGGACAACAATGAAGCGGTGGGTGGTACTGAGAGCCTTCCTGAGTATTGCCTAGGCGCCACCCGGAAGCAAACTGAGAGGGTTTCCGGGACGTTAATTTTCTCGGGCGCGCAATATTTCTTCAGAAAGTGGCGCATTCGCTGCATTCACTGCAGCAGCTGTGTGGCCGTCTGCGCGCAGTCGGCAGAGGGCGTGGGGTCGATCGACCCGTCGGCGGTCGGTGTGACGATCGCTTCGGCTTCGGTTGCCGTTGAGACCTTTTTCACGACGATGTCCAGCTGGTTCGATGCCTGGGGCGCGAGGTTGGTGCCAATACTCAGAACCCGTCGCCCCGCGTACGTCCCGTCTGCGAATGAGAGCCCGTTCGAGCTGGCGGCGCTGACGAGTTCCCATCCCTCGGGCAGGAAGACGTTCGTCAGGGTGGCGGCGTTGCCCGGTGCGACTCCGAAGGCGCCGTTGGCTGTCAGATAGCGCGGCAGACTGGTCGCCGCGTCCGCGGGCGCTGTGCTGGTGAGAGAAACTGAGAGGGTCAGTTCGCGCTCGCTGGCGGCGCCGGGCACGCACCCCGACCAGGCGATACGAACGTCAGGTTTGACGTAGTAACTCATCTTCGATCCACCGGCGTCGTTGAAAAAGACCCCGAATCGGGCGGTGCGCTCGGTCGTGGTGGGCAGCGCTCCGGCGAAGGTCGAGCCGGAGAGCACGGCTTGTTCGTCTTCGTGGGTGCTCCACAACAGGATGCGACGTTCTTCGGCTCCACGAGAGAAAGCACTCACTAGACCGGGCGTGGAGCCTCTCCCGCCAAGAAAGTCCCTGAAAATGATAGCCGTCGCTTCGCCAAAGAATGCGTCCTGCGCTTTGGGGTCGGGAAAGCGCTTGTACACATCATTCAGGAACAGCGACGCGGCGTTGCTGGCGTCGACGACTGTGCCGTCTTGCAACTGAATCGGACCCGTCGCCGCCAGCATGTACGACAACACGACGGGATCGATTGTGATGACACCGTCGACGCTCACGCCGGTGACGGATTGATACATCTGGCGGGCCAGGGGACCATCGATGGCGAAGTCCGGGATCTGGGTCACGTTCTGGAAATACTTGGCAGGCTTTTCGCCGTACAGAGCTACGACATCCGGCGGAAGGTTCGCGGCGATCGTGCCCTGCAAAGCTTCGGACAGAGACGTGCCGGAGCGGGTGTCGACCAGTGAGACCGCCCCACCGTCTGTGCGGAGAAGGATCGCCGTGCCGGCGATTCCGCCGAGGGATCGGGCCTCGGCATTGTTTTGAACGAGGACGAGATACTGACGCGGTCCGCCCTCTCCGAGCATTTCGGGCAGCAGATCGGTAGCGCGCGAGAGAGCGTCGAGCCCGTCGGCGGTCCGAGCGAACGCTTCCCCGACGCGCTCGACGGCGTTCTGCACGATCCCGAGCAGCGGGATTGTATTGATCTTCGCGACGGCCGATGATGCGTCGCGAGCATCGACAGCGGCTGATTCAGCCGGAGCCGCCAGCCGTGCGATGGCCGCGGGGTCGACCCGGCCGTCGATAGGTTTCAGCGCATCGAGCGAAGTATCGCCGACGGCGTCCGCGAGCGGGCGCAGCCCGTCCCCGAGCACACCGCTCGACGATGCAGAGATGATGCGAACCGCCTCAAGCTGCGGTCCGACCCATGGAGTCTGCTCGGCCACGCCCCATATGGGGTCGCCGGTGAGGTCTCGAGCCGCCTTCGCCTCCTCCGCCAACGACGCGATCAGGCTCCGCGCCTGCGCCGGGTCAGCCAGAATCTGAGCACTGGCGCGGGAGGCGCCTGCCTCAATGGCTCGCAGGTGCTGGTATGCGATCGCCCCTCGGATGCCGACCCACGTTGTGAGCGCCACACCCAGGATCAGCGCTCCCGAGACGACCCACAAAGTGATTCGCCCCGCTTTTTGTCCGAACAGGACGGGCTCTCGAGCAGACAAAAGAAAACCTCAAGCGTGCAGCAATAGATGGGGCGGCTTAGGCCAGCGGGGTCGTTTCAGAGGGTTAGGACTCGCGTGACGCTTCGCGACTTTCGCGCCTCGAGGCGAAGCCGAGCTCGTCGAAAGCCCCCTCGTCTGCGGCGGGCAGTGCAGCGCGGCCACCATCAGCCTTCTTAGCTTTTCGCTTGCTCTTGGCCTGCTCGGCCGGCGACAGCTTGTACCCGTACCCGTAGCCGTACCCGTAGCCGTAGGCGGCGTAGTAGGAATCGGGTCCGCGCGTCGGAACCATGGACATGACGAACCCGGCCAACTTGGCGCCCACCGTGTTGAGGGCTTCGGTCGCGCCGGTCAGCTGGTGGCGCGTCGTCCGCGCGACCGACACGACCATGAGGGCCCCGCTTGTCGCTCGCGACAGAATCGCTGCATCGGTCACCGGGAGGAGCGGCGGGGCGTCACATAGAACGACATCGAAGTCGCGCTCCAGCATGTCGAGCAGCGCGCTCATCTGGCGAGATCCGAGCAGCTCGCTGGGGTTCGGCGGGATCTTTCCTGCGGGCAACACGTACAGGCTCCGACCGCCCCACGGGAGCATGACGTCGTTGACGCTCGCTCGTCCGATCAGCACGTCGGTCAGCCCCGCGCCGCCCTCAATGCCGAGGTACTCAGCGACCTTCGGCTTGCGAAGATCGGCGTCGAGCAGAGCAACGCGTTTGCCCGCGTCGGCAAGAGCAATGGCGAGATTGATCGTGGTGGAGGTCTTACCTTCGCTCGGGATGGAACTCGTGACGACGAAGCTAGAACGCCCGCCCATGTCGAGAAACTGCAAGTTTGTTCGGAGGGCGCGGAAGGACTCCGCCCGCGGGCTGAGGGGATCCGCGTGTACGATGAGCGGTCGCTCCTTAGCCTTCGCATCGAATGCGATTGCTCCGATACCGGGAGCGCCGGTGATCTGTTCAGCGTCCCGGGGCGTTCGGACGCGGTTGTCGAGCATCGTCCGAGATACCGCTGCTACGGCGCCAAGGGTTAGCCCTAGCAGCAGTCCAAGACCGAGATTGAGTGACACGTTTGGGCTGGAGGGCGCGGCCGCCGGCTCCGCATCTCGGACACGACTGAGTCTGATGGGACTGGAGCCGTTGCTTGATGCGGGCTCAAGTTGTGGAATTACTGTTGCGAGACTGTCTGCTATTGCGTTGGCGATGCTCGCGGCCTCTGACGGGTTGGGGTTGGCGACCGTGACGGTTATGAGAGTTGAGTTGAGACCAGCTGATGCCCTCACCTCCTCCGCCAACTGCGCGGCTGTCCGAGGTAGACCAAGCTCTTCGATTACCGGAGTCAGGACCACTGGTGCCGTTGCTAGGCCGACGTAAGTGTTGATCCGAGCCTGTGTGAAGGTCGAACCTTGCTGCAGTTCGGCTGCCGTTCCGCCAGCTTGCGTTGAAACGAAGACTGTGCTGCTTGACTCGAATGTCGGGGTGCGCGTGAGCGTATAGCCCAGGGCCGTGACGAATCCGAGGACTGTCAAAACGAGTAGCACCAACCAGTTCTTGCGCAGGATGCGGATGTAGTCGCTGAGCTCCATGGTGCCTCTCGAAGATGCGCTGACCTTGGCGGAGCGCGGTGGGGATGAACGCAAGTGTGCCATAGGAAATGTTTCGAGTTGATTCACGCATTCGGTCACGTGGTTGAGGTCGCCAGCTCCTAACGCGGGCTGTCCAGCCGTCGCGCAGCTGCGTGGTGATGATTTTTACGCTAGGCAAGCGCCAGTCGAAGAACCCTCTCGGCGGCGGGCAATGCCTCAGTGATTTGCCGCACCGATACTCTGTAGGTCTCGACAGATCTTCCGAAGGGGTCGACCACGTCATCCAACCCCGAGTCCATCGGCGGAAGCAATGTGCCACGCCTGCTGGCGACGAACGAAAGAAGTTGCGCGAGTCTCAGTGCGGGCGCCGATGCCGCGTAGGGGTGCACAACCTCTTCCAGTTCACCGTCAGAAACGCCGTCAAGTAGCCTGTCTAGCTCGCGCAAAGTGAAGACCCGGCGCACAGCTGCTGGTTCCATCTCAACGAGCTGGCGCCTGTGCTCGCGAGTCATGGCTAGCGCAAGATCCGCGGTGACCAGGCGCGCCGTCGATATCAAACTCGACCTGTGGAGTTTGGACGAGGCGACTGGGACGCCAACATCGCCCGCGAATTGGATGGCTTCGGGCGTCATTCCGACGCCGGCCCTAGCGCGTGTGCCGGCGCTGTCGACCTGTATTTTGGTGCCCTCGAACCGTCGACTGAGTAACTGCTCGGCGATCGGCGACCGACAAATGTTCCCCGTGCATACAAAGAGAATTTTGAGCAAGTTCACTTCCAAAGAATGGGCTTCGACGGTTCGATGCGGTTTGAGAGATCCCGCTAAATTTGAGGGATGCCACACGAGACTAGCGAGTCCTCGACGTCTGAGCTGGAGCTGGTCTCGCCGCCAGCTGCGGGAGGCTCCCCGTCTCGTCGGAGACACTTCCGGCGGCCGTCGGATTGGCGATGCGTTCAGCCCCCAAACGGCAGCGGCCGGCAGCGCGTGCTCATCCTCGTGGTGCTTGGCGGGATCTTGATCACCGGGGGAAGCCGGATGGTCTGGGTCGGTCCGGCAGGCGGAGGTCTGGCCGCCAGCTATCTCGTGATGTGGGGCGGTCTTTTGTGCCTCGTTCTCTACGCCATTCACCGCGTGCGCCCGGCTCGATTGTTTGCCTTTCGAACGCAGGACATCGTTTTCGGTTTGGGGGCGGGGGTTGGGTTGAGGATGCTCGAGGG
>NZ_QAJB01000295.1:0-4841 GCF_003061325.1 Microbacterium sp. HMWF026 | reverse complement strand
TTCGTAGACTGAGCCGTCGCCCCCCGCGACGACCCCTTCGACGTCGCCGGCGTCGAGACCCCGCACCACCCGCGCGAACGGCGCCCCCACCCGTTCCGCGGCGCCCGAACCCGCCACCGGAAGGCACCGCCCGATGATCGATCGCGATCGCTTCCCCATCGACGAGTGGCGACTCGTCGAAACCGAGTTCTCGATCGACGACGTGGGGGTCACCGAGACCCTCTTCGCCGTCGGGAACGGCTACCTCGGCCTGCGAGGAAACTCGATCGAGGGCCGCTTCGCCCAGGAGCAGGGCACCTTCATCAACGGGTTCCACGAGACCTTCCCCATCCGCCACGCCGAGCAGGCGTACGGCTTCGCCGAGGTCGGGCAGACCATCATCAACGCCCCGGATGCCAAGGTCATGCGCGTCTACGTCGACGACGAGCCGCTGTCGCTCGACGTGGCCGACGTCCGCGAGTACGAGCGCGTGCTCGACATGCGCCAGGGCATCCTGCGCCGCAACCTGCTGTGGGTGACGCCCTCGGGCAAGCGCGTGCGCATCGAGGACGAGCGCTTCGTGTCGTTCGACGAGAAGCACCTGGCCGTGTTGCGACTGACCGTGACGGTGCTCGATGCCGATGCGCCGGTCGTGGTCAGCAGCCAGCTGCTGAACCGCCAGGACGGCGAGGGCATCTACGGCGGATCGCCCATGGCATCCGGCAAGAGCGGGTTCGACCCCCGTAAGACCGAGAAGCTGTCGGATCGCGTGCTGCAGCCGCGCGAGTACTGGCAGGACGGCAACCGCTCCGCGCTCAGCTACGAGGTGAGCGAGTCGCACATGACGCTCGCCGTCATCGCCGACCACCTCGTCGACACGCAGAACGAGTACACCGCGCGTCAGCTCGTCGAGCCCGACATCGCCAAGAACGTCTTCCGCGTGCACGCCCGTGCCGGCGTCCCGACCACGATCACCAAGCTCGTCAGCTACCACACCTCGCGGGGCGTGCCCACGGGCGAACTGCTCGACCGCTGCCGCCGCACGCTCGACCGCGCCGTCGAGACCGGCGTCGACGGCCTGGTCGACAAGCAGATCGCCTGGTACGCCGACTTCTGGGACCGTTCCGACGTGCGCATCGGCGGACACGGCGACCTGCAGCAGGCCACCCGCTGGTGCCTGTTCCAGCTCGCGCAGGCCGCGGCCCGCGCCGACGGCCAGGGCGTGCCCGCCAAGGGCGTGACCGGTTCGGGCTACAGCGGCCACTACTTCTGGGACACCGAGGTGTACGTGCTGCCGTTCCTGGCGTACACGTCGCCGCTGTGGGCGCGGAACGCCCTGCGCATGCGCTCGCTCATGCTGCCCGCCGCGCGCAAGCGCGCGCACCAGCTCAACGAGGCCGGCGCCCTCTTCCCCTGGCGCACGATCAACGGCGAAGAGGCCTCGGCCTATTACGCCGCCGGCACCGCGCAGTACCACATCAACGCCGACGTCGCCTTCGCTCTGGCGAAGTACGTCCGCGCCACCGGCGACGAGGAGTTCCTCGCGCGCGAGGGCGTGGACATCGCCGTCGATACGGCGCGCCTGTGGTCGACGCTCGGCTTCTGGCGCTCGAGCGACAACGCCGAGGACGGCGAGCACGACTCGTTCCACATCCACGGAGTCACCGGGCCCGACGAGTACACCACCGTCGTCAACGACAACCTCTTCACCAACGTGATGGCGCGGTTCAACCTGCGCTTCGCCGCCCGCACCGTGCGCGACCTCGCCGACAACGACCCCGATGCCTACGCCCGTATGGCCGACCGCATGAACCTCGACCCCTCGGAGCCCGAGGGGTGGGAGCGCGCCGCCGAGGCGATGCACATCCCGTTCAGCGAGGCCCTCGGCATCCATCCCCAGGACGCGGTCTTCCTCGAGCGCGAGATCTGGGACCTCGAGAACACCCCGCCCGACCAGCGTCCGCTGCTGTTGCACTTCCACCCGCTGGTGATCTACCGGTACCAGGTGCTCAAGCAGGCCGACGTGGTGCTCGCGCTATTCCTGCAGGGCAATCACTTCACGGATGCCGAGAAGCTCGCCGACTTCGAGTACTACGACCCGCTGACCACCGGCGACTCGACGCTGTCGGCGGTCGTGCAGTCGATCCTCGCCGCCGAGGTGGGCTACCAGGACCTGGCGCTGGAGTACTTCCGCCAGGCCGCGTTCGTCGACCTGGGCGACCTGCACCACAACGCCTCGGACGGCGTGCACGTCGCGTCGGCGGGCGGCGTGTGGACCGCGCTCGTCAGCGGATTCGGCGGCATGCGCGACCACTTCGGCCGTCTGACCTTCGACCCGCGCCTGCCGGCCGACTGGCCCGAGCTGTCGTACGTGCTGCACTGGCGCGGTACGCGCCTGGACATCACGCTCACGACCGAGGCGCTGACCCTGCGCGCCGGCACGTCGGGCGAGCCCGTCGCGTTCGCCGTGCGCGACGTCGACTACACCGTCGCGCCGGGGGAGACGGTCCGCGTCGCCCTGCACGGTCAGGGGCCGGTGCGTCCCGGTCGTCCCTCGATCCGCCAGCTCGAGGGCTCGGTGCGCGAGGACGGCACGCTGCTGTCGGCGTCGGTGCCGATCGTCACGGCCACCATCCCGGTCGTGAACGACGACGACGCGCCCATCCCGGTCGGCCTGGACGGCTGAGCCCTCCCTCGCGAGCGCGGCGGCACCTCTTCGGGGGTGTTGCCGCGTTCTGCGTTTCCGCAGCCGCGCGGGGGTGCGGTCACGAGAACAGGGGGACGTGACGAGAACAGGCGGATATGCGGCGGATCGTCCTGTTCTGGTGGATCGTCCTGTTCTGGTGGATCGTCCTGTTCCGGTGACGGCCCGGGGCCCGGCATCCGGGGTCCCGTCGGGCTCGGTGGACCGGGGCGGAGGCGATGTCGGAGGGACGCCGTAGGCTGGTGGAGTGACGACAGCCCTGTACCGCCGATACCGCCCCGAGGCGTTCGGCGAGATGATCGGGCAGTCGCAGGTGACCGAGCCGCTCATGACCGCGCTGCGCAGCGACCGCGTCGGTCACGCCTATCTGTTCTCGGGTCCGCGCGGCTGCGGCAAGACGACCTCGGCGCGCATCCTGGCGCGCTGCCTCAACTGCGCGGCCGGTCCGACCGACACCCCCTGCGGCGTCTGCGACAGCTGCGTCGAGCTGGGTCGCGGCGGCGGAGGCTCGCTGGACGTCGTCGAGATCGACGCGGCCAGCCACAACGGCGTCGACGACGCGCGCGACCTGCGCGAGCGGGCGATCTTCGCCCCGGCCCGCGACCGCTTCAAGATCTTCATCCTCGACGAGGCGCACATGGTCACCCAGCAGGGCTTCAACGCCCTGCTCAAGCTCGTCGAAGAGCCTCCCGCGCACGTCAAGTTCATCTTCGCGACGACCGAACCCGAGAAGGTGCTCGGCACCATCCGTTCGCGCACTCACCACTACCCGTTCCGGCTGGTCCCGCCCGCCGCGATGCTCGAGTACGTGCAAGAGCTTTGCGAGAGCGAGGGCGTCGGCGTCGAGGCCGGGGTGCTGCCGCTCGTCGTGCGCGCCGGCGGCGGATCGCCGCGCGACACCCTGTCGCTTCTCGATCAGCTGATCGCCGGTTCCGACGCGGATGCCGCGGGCCACGTCCTCGTGCGGTACGAGCGCGCGGTCGCTCTGCTGGGGTACACGCACTCCGAGCTGCTCGACGAGGTCGTCGACGCCTTCGCCGCCGGCGACGGCGGGGGAGCGTTCGCCGCGGTCGACCGGGTGGTGCAGACGGGTCAGGATCCCCGCCGCTTCGTCGACGACCTGCTCGAGCGACTGCGCGACCTCATCGTCGTCGCCGCGACCGGTGCGGGCGCTTCGGCCGTGCTGCGCGGCGTGCCCGACGACGAGCTCGAGCGCATGGCCCGTCAGGCCACGGCGTTCGGGGTCACGCGCCTCTCGCGCACGGCCGACCTCGTCGTCGCCGCGCTCGACGAGATGACCGGGGCGACCTCTCCGCGCCTGCAGCTCGAACTGCTCGTCGCCCGCGTGCTGACGCACGCGGGGTCGGCGCAGGGAACATCGCCCGCCGTCGCGCACGACCTCGACGTCGCGCGCACCGGGTCCGCGACCGTGGCCCCCGCAACCGGTCGACCCGCCTCTCCCGCCGCCGACATCGCCGCGCCGGGTGACGCTCCGGCGCGCTCGGCCGTGGCGTCGCCGGGGGCGGCGTCGGCCGGGGCGCCGCCGCGCGTGGCGTCACCCGCCGCTCCGCGCATCGCCGCTCCGGGGGCGGGGTCGCCGCCGGTGGCGTCGCCGGGTGCGGCTGCTGCGGGTGTCGCGTCTCCGGGTGTGGCCTCTCCGGGTGTCGCGTCGCCGACCGTGGCTGCGCCCGGCGTGGCTCAGCCGGGTGTGGCTCAGCCGGGTGTGGCTCAGCCGCTCGTGGCGTCGCCGACCGTCGCTCAGCCGGCGGTCGCGTCGCCGGGCCCGGCGTCGCCGACTGCCGCTCAGCCGACCGTGGCCCGGCCGGACGCGGCTTCGTCCGCGGGTGCCGCGCCGAGCGTGGCACCGTCCGGGTCGTCGGGTCCTTCGTCGCCCCGTCAATTCGCTTCGGCGCCCTCGCGCGCGTCCGAGCCGGCTCCGCCGGTCCCGACCGACGACGACGCTCCGCCGCCCTTCACCGACGACGACGCGCCCCCTCCCTTCGACGAGGACGCGCACCCCTTCGACACCGCGCCCACTCCCGGCTCGCCGTCGCGCGAGGTCGGCCCCGACGAGTCCGAAGCCCCCGCACGGGCGCAGTCTGGGCGTCCGACGGCCCCGCTGACGACCGGCGCGCCCGCGCGCGGTTCGGCGGAGCCC
>NZ_QAJB01000294.1:22814-23259 GCF_003061325.1 Microbacterium sp. HMWF026 | reverse complement strand
GAGCCGCCGGTCAATCCGCCCGATCCACTCGTCGTCCCGCCGCCGACGCTCGTCGCCCCGCTCGCCTGCGCTCCGCCGCCCGTCGCCCCGAAGGGAGCCGCCGCGTCCTGTGCCGCCTTCTCACGCTCGCGGGCGGCGCGCTCCTGCGCCGCGGTGGTCGCCCTCAGGGCGGCGAGCTGGGCGTAGAGGTCGTCGAGACGCGCCTGGGCGGCCGCCACGCTCGCGGACTCGGCGTCGGCCTGTCCCCGCGCGGCGGTCGCCGCGGCGAGCGCCTCGTCGGCCTGCCGTTGAGATTCGGCCTGCGCCGCGGTCGCCTGCTCGCGCAGCGACGTCGCGACGTCAGCCGCGCTGCGGGCCGCTCCGGCCTCGCGGGCGCTGAACTGCGCGACCCGGTCCAGGATGCCGAGGCGTTCGAGCAACGAGTCGGGATCGGCGTCCGCGAGCA
>NZ_QAJB01000294.1:15258-22802 GCF_003061325.1 Microbacterium sp. HMWF026 | reverse complement strand
ACCGCTCGCCGCGGTCATCTCGGCGTCGGCGGCGGCGCTGCGCGCGGAGAGCTGCTGGGCGCGCGCGGCCGTGGAATCGGCCTGCCGCCGGGCCTCGTCGGCGACCGTCGCGGCGTCCAGCGCGCGACGGGAAGCCTGCGCGGCGGTCGCCTCGGCGGCATCCAGCTGCTCTTTCACGTGCGCGACCGCGGCCTCGTCGACCGCGGCGGAGGGGCGCACCGACACGGTCGACGTCCCGACGGCCGCGGCGGGCGACGGCGCGATCGCAGCCGTCATCAGCGCGCACGCGAGGAGCGTGTGACCACTGCGACGGATGAGACCCATGAGGTCACGGTAGAGCACGCGCCCGTGGCGTGCCCACCCCTCGGGGGCTGCCGCTGATATGGTGGAGCGGAATGCCGTCTTGGCATCCGCTCAATTCCATATGAGCTCACGGAGCAGGCCGGCAGACGCTGGTCCCCTGTGGTGGACTCCCCGTCGTCTCGCCGGGTGGTCGTCTACTGGTGGCCAGTCGCCGGGATTTCCGGGTCGATTCGTCGGCGCGCCCTTTCTGCCTGTTCCTGCTCCTTCGCATGTCAGCTCGTCGCCCACACGGGGCGGCGAGCCTAAACAAAGAAGGAGGGACCTCTTGGAAGGTCCAGAAATCACCGCCGCCGAAGCCGTTCTCGACAACGGCCGTTTCGGTACCCGCACCATCCGCTTCGAGACCGGTCGCCTCGCTCAGCAGGCCCAGGGCGCCGTCGCCGCCTACCTCGACGAAGAGACGATGCTCTTGTCGGCCACCAGCGCCGGCAAGCACCCGCGTGAAGGCTTCGACTTCTTCCCGCTGACCGTCGACGTCGAGGAGCGCTCGTACGCCGCCGGCAAGATCCCCGGCTCGTTCTTCCGCCGCGAGGGTCGCCCCTCGACCGAGGCCATCCTGGTCTGCCGCCTCATCGACCGTCCGCTGCGCCCGTCGTTCGTCGACGGCCTGCGCAACGAGGTCCAGATCGTCGTCACCGTCCTGTCGATCGCGCCCGGCGAGTTCTACGACGCCCTCGCGATCAACGCCGCGTCGATGTCGACCCAGATCTCGGGTCTGCCCTTCTCGGGCCCCATCGCGGGTGTGCGCCTGGCGCTCATCCCCGGCCAGGGCGAGCACGCCGACCAGTGGGTCGCGTTCCCGACCGTCACGCAGCTCGAGGACGCCGTCTTCGACCTGATCGTCGCGGGCCGCGTGCTCGACGACGGCGACGTCGCCATCATGATGGTGGAGGCCGAGGCCACCGAGGGCTCCTGGAACATGATCAAGGGCGGCGCCACCAAGCCCAACGAGCAGGTCGTGGCCGAGGGCCTCGAGGCGGCCAAGCCGTTCCTGCGCCAGCTCGTCGACGCGCAGAACGAGGTCGCTCGGACCGCATCCAAGGAGATCCAGCAGTTCCCGGTCTTCCCGGCCTACAGCCAGGAGACCTACGACTTCGTCGCCGGTCGCGCCTACGACCGTCTGGTGCCCGTGTACCAGATCGCCGACAAGCAGGACCGTCAGAACGCCGACGACGAGGTCAAGACCTCGGTCAAGGAGCAGCTGCTCGCCGCCGTCGAGTCGGGCGAACTGCCCGCCGTCGCCACGCTCGAGTTCAACGCCGCCTACAAGTCGGTCACGAAGACGATCGTGCGCGGCCGCATCCTCGCCGAGGGCGTCCGCATGGACGGCCGCGGTCTGGCCGACATCCGTCCGCTCGACGCCGAGGTGCAGGTCATCCCGCGCGTCCACGGTTCGGCGATCTTCCAGCGCGGTGAGACCCAGATCCTGGGCGTCACCACCCTGAACATGCTCAAGATGGAGCAGCAGATCGATTCGCTGTCGCCCATCACGAGCAAGCGCTACCTGCACCACTACAACTTCCCGCCCTACTCGACCGGTGAGACCGGCCGCGTCGGCAGCCCCAAGCGTCGCGAGATCGGGCACGGCTTCCTCGCCGAGCGCGCGCTCGTGCCGGTGCTGCCCAGCCGCGAGGAGTTCCCGTACGCGATCCGTCAGGTGTCCGAGGCGCTCGGCTCCAACGGTTCGACGTCGATGGGTTCGGTCTGCGCCTCGACCCTGTCGCTGCTGAACGCCGGTGTGCCCCTTCGCGCTCCCGTCGCCGGTATCGCGATGGGCCTGGTCACCGACGAGGTCGACGGACAGACGCGCTACGCCGCGCTGACCGATATCCTCGGCGCCGAAGACGCCCTCGGCGACATGGACTTCAAGGTCGCGGGTACGTCGGAGTTCATCACGGCGATCCAGCTCGACACCAAGCTCGACGGCATCCCCTCGTCGGTGCTGGCGGCGGCGCTCACCCAGGCGAAAGAGGCTCGCCTCACGATCCTCAACGTCCTGAACGCCGCGATCGACGCTCCCGACGAGATGGCGCCGACCGCGCCCCGCGTCATCAGCGTGCAGATCCCGGTCGACAAGATCGGCGAGCTCATCGGCCCCAAGGGCAAGACGATCAACGCGATCCAGGACGAGACCGGCGCGCAGATCTCGATCGAAGAGGACGGCACCGTCTACATCGGTGCGACCGACGGCCCCTCGGCCGAGGCCGCTCGTGCCCAGGTCAACGCGATCGCCAACCCGACCAACCCCGAGGTGGGCGAGCAGTTCCTCGGAACCGTCGTCAAGATCGCGACCTTCGGCGCCTTCGTCTCGCTCCTGCCCGGCAAGGACGGCCTGCTGCACGTCAGCGAGGTGCGCAAGCTCGCCGGCGGCAAGCGCGTCGAGAACGTCGAGGACGTACTCTCGGTCGGTCGCAAGATCCTCGTGCGCATCACGAAGATCGACGACCGCGGCAAGCTGTCGCTTGAGCCCGTGCTCGACGAGGACGCCACCACGCCCGAGCCGGCCGACACGCAGAGCTCGGCCGCCGCGAGCGAGGGCCCCGAGGCTCCCGCCGAAGGCTGATCCCTCTGTCACCGGATGCCCGTCCCGCCTCGTGCGGGGCGGGCATCCGTCGTGTGACGGATGTGACTCGTGGGGCGGGCGTGACCGCGACGCGCGCAAGTGTTACGCAATGTTTATCGCCGAGCCGGGTGAATGAGCGGGCCCCATCGGGCGAACGCCTACCCTCGGAAGTACGTCGGGGGGCGTGGCGATACGGGTCCGCCGTACCGACCTTCCCCGGCACCCGCATGAGGGGATCGCACCATGAGCGGCTCGGGCGTCGATGAGACGGCGTCGCCGCGCCTGCGTCGCAACCGGCCTCCGCACCCCTCCGCCCCCATCGCCGTCCAGGGTCCCGGTCTCGGCGCGCACGTGCGCCGCCCGCTGGGCGAGACCGGTTTCGAGGTCTTCCCGATGTTTCTCGGCGGGGGCGAGTTCGGCTGGAACGTCGACGCACGCGCGAGTCACGAGATCCTCGACGCCTACGCGGAGCTCGGCGGCAATGCGGTGCACACCGCCGACAGCTACGCCGCGGGGCGCAGCGAGTTCATCATCGGCGAATGGATGCGCACGCGCCGGACGCGCGACGACACGGTCCTGACGGTTCGCGTCGGCGGCCATCCCGACAACCCCGGGCTCGACTCCGTCAACCTCGTCCGCGCGGTCGAGGCCTCGCTCACACGTCTCGGTACCGACCGGATCGACGTGCTGTCGCTCGACGCGTCTCGTGGCGGTCGGGCGGTGCTCGAAGACACCCTGGCCACGAGCGAGTGGCTCGTCGAGTCGGGCAAGGTCCGCGCCGTCGGCGCCCACGGCTACACGGCTGCGCAGCTGGTCGAGGCGCGCATCCTCTCGTCGGCCGGTTACCCGCGCATCACGGTCCTCGACGTGCCGTACAACGTGCTGCGACGCGCGGAGTTCGACGGCGACGTGCGCCTGATCGCCACCGCGCAGAACATGGCGGTCACGCCCTCGCACCCGCTCGCGCACGGCTTCCTCGCGGGCGAGACCCGCACGCGCGGTCAGTCCACGCAGTCCGTGCGCGGTACGCAGGTGGCCGCCCACCTCAACCGCCGCGGTTCGCGCGTGCTGCGCGCGCTCGATGCCGTCGGTGGCGAACTGGGCATCCCGGATGCCGCGGTGGCCCTGGCCTGGCTGCTCGCCCAGAAGATCGTCACCGCCCCCATCGTCAACGCGTTCGCCCCCCGCCACGTCGCCGAGTGCATGCGCGCCGTGGGCGTGCGTCTGAGCAGGTCGCAGCTGTCGGATATCGCGCGCGCCGCCGAGTGACGGCCGGCCTCGTCGGGCCGTGACGTAGGCTGGAACAACGGCCGGGGGAACGGCGGATCGACGACGGAGTGAGCTGACGTGACGCACTACATCTACCTGGTGCGCCATGGCGAGCACCAGGATGCCGAGCACGGCCTCACCGACGGCCCCCTGTCTCCGCGGGGGCAGCGCCAGGCCGCGCTGCTCGCCGATCGCCTGTCCGGGCTGCCGCTGGACGCCGTCTGGCACTCGCCCCTCGAGCGGGCCGCCCAGACCGCGCGTGCCGTGGCCGATCGCCTGCCCGCCGTCTCGCCCGAGTCCTCGGCGCTGCTGTTCGACTGCGTGCCCACCGGCATGACCCCCGAGACCCCCGCCGCCTACGAGCCCTTCTTCGGCTCGGTCACCGAGGCCGAGGTCGATGCCGGTCGCGCCCAGATGGCGGACGCGACGGCCGAGTTCCTCGCTCGCAAGACGGGCGAGGTGCACGAGCTCGTCATCACCCACAACTTCGTCATCTCGTGGTTCGTCCGCGAGGTGCTCCAGGCGCCCGAGTGGCGCTGGATGACGATCAACCAGGCCTACTGCGGCCTCACGGTGATCGCGCAGAAGAAGGGCCGCCCCTGGACGCTGCTCTCGCACAACGACCTGGCGCACCTGCCGGTCGAGCTGCGCACGGGACTCATCGATCCGCTCCCCGTCTGATCCGAGGATGCCGCGTCCGGCGCGTCCGCCCGGTGCCGCCGCCACGACGTCGGCGCACCCGCCTAGGCTGGAACGCATGACGACGCGTGTGGCCATCGTGGGTGGGACCGGCAAGCTGGGCGGAGTGATCCGCGAGGTCGTCGAGGCCGAAGAGGGGTACGAGGTCTCGGCCGTGCTGGGTTCGCGCTCCGACCTCGGCGAGCTCGACGGCGCCGACCTGGTGATCGACGCCTCGACCCCCGCCGCGTCGATCGACGTCGTGCGCGCCGCGGTCGAACGCGGCATCAACGTGCTGATCGGCACCTCGGGCTGGTCGAACGAGCGCATCGCCCTCGTCCGCCCCCTGGTGGATGCCGCCGGCACGGGCGCCCTCTTCATCCCCAACTTCTCCCTGGGCTCGGTGATCGGCAGCGCCATCGCGGCCGCCGCCGCGCCGTTCTTCCCCTCGATCGAGATCGTCGAGGCCCATCGCGAGACGAAGATCGACTCGCCCAGCGGCACCGCCGTCCGTACGGCCGAGCTGATCGCCGCGGCCCGTGCCGACGTGGGTCCGGTCGAGTCGCCCCACGTCGATCAGCGGGCCCGCGGACAGCGGGTGGCGTCGGTGCCGATCCACTCGCTGCGCCGACCGGGTGTGGTCGCGCGCCAGGAGACGGTGCTCTCGGGGGCGGGGGAGTCGCTGACCATCGTCCACGACACGATCGACCCGACCACGGCGTACGCGCCCGGCATCCGCATCGCCCTGGCCGCGGCGCGCGAGGCGCGCGGGGTCGTGGTCGGCCTCGACAGCTTCATCGACATCGGCGTGCGCACGCGGCCGGTGCGAGCCGAGGCGCCCATCGCCGACGGCGACGTATCGGGTCAGGTCGCGAGCGCGACCAGCGCATGAGGGTTCGTCTCGCCGTCGCCCTCATGACGGTCCTCCTGCTGCTGTACATCTTTCTCGCCGGGCAGCGCGCCATCGTCCTGCTGGGCAGCGGAGAGACGGTCGGCGTGGTGATGGGCGTGGCCCTGATCGTGCTGCCGTTGCTGGCGCTGTGGGCGATCGGTCGGGAGCTCTGGTTCGGTGTGCGCGCGCAGCGCCTGGGGGAGCGTCTGGATGCCGAGGGCGGGCTCCCCGACGAGAATCTGCCGGTGCGGCCGAGCGGGCGCATCGAGCGCGCGGACGGCGACGCCCTGTTCCCGCAGTACCGGGCGGACGTCGAGCAGCACCCCGCGGATTGGCGGGCGCGGTACCGGCTGGCCCTCGCGTACGACGCCGCGGGCGACCGCAGGCGGGCGCGAGAGGCGGTCCGGACGGCGATCCGACTCGAGGCCGAGGAACGCCGCGCGGGCTGACCCGCCCTCGCCCCGCGGACCGTGGCGATCCGGGGGCGCGGGCGTGATGGGTCAGTCCCCGGGCGCGGTGACGGCGGATGCGACCGCCTCTTCGACCGTGCGGTGCGTGAAGGTGTAGCCGGTGTCCGCGAGCACGGTGGGGCGCACGTCGGCGTCCGAGGTGAGCAGGGCCTCGGTCGCGTCTTTTCCGAGGGCCAGCTTGACGCCCCACACGGGAGCGCGGAGCACGTACGGGCGGTTCATCCGCTGCGCGAGCGCGAAGCCGAGGTCGTTGGCGGTCGCGCGCGTCGGACCGGTGAGGTTGACGGGACCGGCGATATCGGAATCGATGACGTGGCGGATGGCACGCACTTCGTCGTCGAGCGAGATCCACGGCCAGACCTGCGTGCCCCGCCCGATCGGCCCCGAGACGCCGAGCTTGGTCAACAGCAGCAGGGGCTTGAGCACGCCCTGTTCGTGCACGACGGGAGCGGTGCGCAGCAGCGCGACGCGCGCTTTGTCGCCGGCGTCGCGCGCGGCGGCCTCCCAATCGACGCAGATGTCGGCGAGCAGGCCCGAGCCGCGGTCCGAGGACTCGGTCAGCACGACGCGCGGCTGCGAGCCGTAGAAGCCCGTGGCACTGGCGTTGACGAGCGCCGGCGCGTCGTCGCCGAGCGCGCGGACGGCGGCGGCGAGCGTCCGCGTCGGAGTGACGCGCGACCAGAGCAGAGTGGACTTGTACGACGGGGTCCAGGGGAAGTGTCCGATCGACGCGCCGTTGAGGCACACGACCGCGTCGGCGCCGGCGATGACGTCGGGGTCGAGCGGGGCGGCATCCTGCAGCCACTGACGCTCGTGGGGACCCGACGGCGCGTGACGCACGAGCGAGGTGACCTCGACGCCGTCCGCCCGCAGGGAGTCGACGAGGGCCGAGCCGATCAGGCCCGACGCGCCGGCGATGACGACGCGTCGGGCCGGGGACTCAGGCAAGCGTGGCCTCGAGCGTGATGTCGATGCCCGTCAGCGCCTGCGACACGGGGCAGTTGGCCTTGGCGTCGGCGGCGATCTTCTGGAACGTCTCGTCGTCGAGGCCGGGGACCACGGCGTTGACGTTGAGGTGGCTGCCCGAGATGCCGGTGCCGGGCTTGAAGGTGATGGATGCCGTGGTGTCCACCGAGGTGGGCGGGGTGCCGTTGTCGGCCAGGGCGTTGGACAGCGCCATGCTGAAGCACGCGGAGTGTGCTCCGGCGAGAAGCTCCTCGGGCGTGGTGACCGAGTTCGAGCCCTCGCTGCGGGCCTTCCAGTTGACGTCGAACGTGCCGATGCCCGACGAGGTGAAGGTGACCTCACC
>NZ_QAJB01000294.1:0-15248 GCF_003061325.1 Microbacterium sp. HMWF026 | reverse complement strand
GATCCCTCGAACAGGCTGCCCTTCCAGGCGGTGGTGGCTTCGCTCGTGACGGCCATGGGAACCTCCGTTTGTCTCGGCGCGGTCAGGGGCGACCGCGACGCGGCCAGCCTAATCAGGCCCTCCGACACCCGCCGGGTCTTGACAGCCCGACCGCGACCGGGCTCAGGCGGCGGCGGGTCCCCGGCGCCCGACCAGGCCCGCACGCTGCAGCACGAGGTACAGCTGGCATCCCAGGCACAGTCCGAAGACGGCGTTGAGGAAGGCGGCCACGAAGGCCATCGCGGCGGCGATCGGCAGCGCCCACGGCACGCCGGCCAGGTGCAGCACGAGGCCGATCCCCGTGACGAACAGGCCCACGCCCTGGGCGAACCGCGGGGGGCGCGGGTCCTCGAACGCGGTCGGCGGGGCCAGGCGCGGCTGCACCGCGCGACGGTACAGCACGCCCCACGGGGCGGTGCGCGGAGCGGCGACGCCCCAGACGAACAGCAACGCGATGACGAGCACGAGCAGGAAGCCGGGGTCGGCGACGCGTTCCGCCACGGACGCGGCCGAAACGGACCATCCGCCGACGGCGTCCTGGCGCTGCGTCGAGACGCCGATCAGACTCAGCAGGGTCGCGACGAGCAGGAGGACGGCGGTGATGGATGCCGCGAAGCGCGGGCCGCGCGCGTCGATGCGGGAGACGTCAGCCACGGGTGGACTCCTTCTGCAGGGTGTCGAGTTCGAGTTCGACGACGGCGCGACCCGGCGTGCCGCCGAAGCGGGTGCGGACGACGCCGCGGCGGTCGAGGACGAGCGTCGTGGGGGTCTGCAGCACCCGGAAGTGCTGCGCGATGTCGGGGCGGTGCGTCAGGTCGACGTCGAGGTGGCGGACGCCCTCTCGCGCGTCGGCGACCTCGGACAGCATGCGGTGCACACCGGGGCAGCGCGAGCACATCTCGGTGCTGAACTGCAGCAGGGTCGCCTCATCGCCCAGGGCATCGGCGCCGAGGCGGCGGGGGTCGACGACCTCGGCGGAGTCGACGGTGCGCGCGCGTCCCTGGCGTCGGCGCGCCACCAGACCGGCGGCCGTCGAGATGACGACGAGCGCCGCGATCGCGAGGAGGGCGAGGGTCGGGTCCACGACGAGCAAGGCTAATGCGCGTGGATGGATCGCGGGCCCATGAGTCTCTGCATGACGCGATCGCCCAGGATCCTCTCGGCGCGGACTCAGCGGCATCCGGCGCGAGCACGGTTCCTCCCCAGGGGCGGCGGCGCCCCGCGGGCTGGTCTCGCCCCCCGGTCCTCGTGCAGCGGCGGGTATCGTGAAGCGCGTGACCGCCGCCATCTCGACGCCCTACGAAGACCTGCTCCGCGACGTCCTCGCCGCGGGCGTGCACAAGTCCGATCGCACCGGAACGGGCACGACGAGCGTGTTCGGCCGCCAGATCCGTTTCGATCTCGCCGAGGGCTTCCCCCTCATCACGACCAAGCGCGTGCACCTCAAGTCGATCGTCTACGAACTGCTGTGGTTCCTGCGCGGCGAGTCGAACGTCGCCTGGCTGCAGCAGAACGGCGTGAGCATCTGGGACGAGTGGGCCGACGCCGACGGCGAGCTCGGTCCCGTCTACGGCGTGCAGTGGCGTTCATGGCCCACCGCCGACGGCGGCACGATCGATCAGATCGCGCAGGTCGTCGAGCAGATCCGCCGCGACCCCGACTCGCGCCGCCTGATCGTGTCGGCGTGGAACCCCGCCGACATCCCCGACATGGCCCTCGCCCCGTGCCACGCGCTCTTCCAGTTCTACGTCGCGGACGGCAAGCTGTCGTGCCAGCTCTACCAGCGCAGCGCCGACATGTTCCTCGGGGTGCCCTTCAACATCGCCTCGTACGCGCTGCTGACACTGATGATCGCGCAGCAGACGGGTCTCGAACCGGGCGAGTTCGTGTGGACCGGCGGCGACTGCCACGTCTACGACAACCACCGAGAGCAGGTCGCCGAGCAGCTCTCGCGCGAGCCGTTCCCGTACCCCACGCTGCGTTTCGCGCGGACGCCCGCGTCGATCTTCGACTACACCTTCGACGACATCGTGGTCGAGGGGTATCAGCACCACCCGGCCATCCGCGCGGCCGTCGCGGTATGACCGCGGTCGGGCTCATCTGGGCCGAAGCGCGCGGGGGCGTCATCGGGGCCGATGGCGGGATGCCGTGGCACGTCCCCGAAGACCTGGCCCACTTCCGTGCGGTCACCGGCGCGCACGACGTCGTCATGGGGCGCCGCACGTGGGAGTCCCTGCCGCCGCGCTTCCGTCCCCTCCCGGGACGCCGCAACATCGTCGTGACCCGCTCCGAGACCTGGACCGACACCGGCGCCGAACGGGCCGGCTCGCTCGACGAGGCCCTTGCCCTGGCCGACGGCGCCGAGGTGTGGGTGATCGGTGGGGGGATGCTCTACGCCGAGGCGATCCACCTCGCCGACGTGCTCGAGGTGACCCGCCTCGATCTCGAGGTCGCGGGTGACACCCACGCCCCCTCGACCGACGGGTGGCGCCTCGCCGCCGCCGAGCCCGACACGGGATGGCAGGCGTCGCGCGACGGCATCCGCTACCGCTTCGAGACGTACCGGCGAGAGGACTGACATGTCGCGCACGGCAGTGATCACCGGGGCGAGCTCGGGGCTCGGTGCGGAGTTCGCGCGACAGCTCGCCGCGCGCGGCGCCGATGTGGTCCTCGTCGCCCGCGACCGCGCGGCCCTCGAGACCGTCGCCGCGGACATCCGCGCCCGCCACGGCCGCGAGGTCGAGGTACTGGTCGCCGATCTGCTCGACGCCGAGGCGCTCGCCGCGGTCGAGGCCCGGGTGGCGAGCGGTATCGACGTGCTGGTCAACAACGCCGGTTTCGGTCTCGACCTCGATTTCGCGTCCACCCCGATCGACGACGAGGTGCGCCACCTGCGCCTGCACGTCGAGGTCGCGATGCGCCTCGCCCACGCGGCCCTGCCGGCGATGCTCGAGCGGGGGAGCGGTCGCATCGTGAACGTCGCCTCGGTGGCCGGGTTCGTCCCGCGCGGCACCTACGGCGCGGCCAAGGGCTGGCTCATCTCGTTCAGCCGCTGGGCCAACGTCGCCTACGGCCCCCGCGGCGTCACCGTGACGGCCGTGTGTCCGGGGTTCGTGCACACCGACTTCCACGCGCGACTCGGCCTTCCGCCGGGCCGCGAGGGCGTGCCCGACCGCATGTGGCTCGACGCGGGCACCGTCGTGCGCGAGGGTCTGCGCGACGCCGCGCGCGGACGCTCCGTCTCGGTGCCGTCGTGGCGCTACAAGGCGCTGGTGGCGGGCTCCCGACTGCTCCCCGACGCGCTGGTCGTCCGCGCGGCCGCGCGCGGCCGCTGACGACGGCGTCGATCAGCGGAAGCGACCCAGCCGGATCCCCGCCAGGGCGAGGGCCCCGATCGTCTCGCCGTCGGTGATCCGCCCCTCGGCGACGAGCGCGAGCGCGTCCGCGAAGGGGATCCAGCGCACGGCGTCGATCCCCTCCTCGTGCTGTGATGCGGTGGCATCCGTCATGGTCAGTCCCCGGGCGAGGAAGACGTGCTCGGGTGCGTCCGCGATCCCGTTGAGGGCGTTCATGCGTCCCAGGTCCTGCCATTCGGATGCTGTGACCCCCGCTTCCTCGAGAAGCTCGCGCTTCGCCGCCACCAGGGGATCCTCGCCATCCGACCCGCCGGCCGGCACCTCCAGCGAGCGCCCCGTCGTGTACCGCTCGAGCTCGACGAAGCAGATGCGCTCGGCATCGTCGAGCGCGACGACGAACACGGCGGGGTGCTGCATCCGCACGACGCCGTAGATCCCGTCGCCGTGCGGGCCGGTCACCTCGTCCTCGCGCACGTGGATCCAGCGGTTCTCGTACACGGTGCGCGTCGCGCGCGTGGTCCAGCTCATCTCGCCACCCTAGGACCCCCGCGTCGCGGGTCACGCATTGTTCACCGTCGACTCCCGCCATGCCCGGGAGGGCGCGCCGTGAACCGATAGCCTGGAGGCATGACGCACTCCGGCAATCCCTTCGGTCAGGTGCTCGTCGCGCTCATCACCCCGATGACCGCCGACGGCGAAGTCGATTGGCCCGCCACCGAGAAGCACATCGACGACGTCATCACGGCCGGTGCCGACGGCATCGTGGTGACCGGTACCACGGGCGAGACCTCGACCCTCACCGACCCCGAGAAGCTGCGTCTGGTCGAGGTCGGAAAGAGCGTGTCGGCCGGCCGCGCCAAGATCATCACCGGCGGTGGCTCGAACGAGACCGCGCACGCGATCGAGCTGTACAAGGCCAGCGAGAAGGCCGGGGCCGACGGCATCATGATCGTCACGCCCTACTACAACAAGCCGACCCAGGCCGGCATCCTGACCCATTTCCGTCTCGTCGCCGACGCCACCGACCTGCCGGTGATCCTGTACGACATCCCCGGCCGCACCGGCGTGCCCATCAAGTACGAGACGATCCTGCGCCTGGCCAAGCACCCCAACATCCTCGCGATCAAAGACGCCAAGGGTGATTTCAGCGAGGTCAGCCGCGTTCTCAACCAGACCGACCTGATGTATTTCTCGGGCGACGACGCCAACGTGCTGCCGCACCTGTCGATCGGGGCGTCCGGACTCATCGGCGTGACCGCGAACATCGCCGCCGCGCCCTACCGCACGATCGTGGATGCCGTGAACTCCGGCGACCTGGCCTCGGCCACCGCCGCGCACAAGGGCCTCGAGCCGCTCGTGCGCGCCGTCATGACGCACGTGCCCGGCACGGTTGCGGCCAAGTACATCCTGCACGGCCTCGGCCGCATCGGCAGCCCCCGCGTCCGCCTGCCCCTGGTCGGGCCGGAGGAGTGGGAGGCCGCCGTCATCGAAGACGAACTGGCCCTCGTGAAGAACGTGGCCGGCGCCGACTTCTCCAACTTCCGCCCCGACCGCAACGCGGCCGCCGGCGGTGCCCTGCCGAAGGTGCACGGCACGACGAGATAAGCATCGGCGTCCGCCGATCCGCGGCCCGGGACGCCACACCACAGGATGCCGTCACCGGCATCCGAGAGAAGGGATGCCGTGAACCGGCGTCCGAGGAGGCTCGAATGCCCACTACCCCCTACGATCCGCCCGCTCTCGCCGCCGGCACCCTCCGCGTCATCCCGCTCGGCGGCCTCGGCGAGGTCGGTCGCAACATGACCGTCTTTGAGTACGACGGCAAGCTGCTCGTCGTCGACTGCGGCGTGCTGTTCCCCGAGGAGCACCAGCCGGGCGTCGACCTGATCCTGCCCGACTTCGAGCCGATCCGGCACCGCCTCGACGACATCGTCGGCGTCGTGCTCACGCACGGTCACGAGGACCACATCGGCGCTGTCCCGTACCTGCTCAAGCTCAAGGGCGACATCCCCCTCATCGGTTCGGGCCTCACGCTGGCCCTCATCGAGGCCAAGCTCAAAGAGCACCGCATCCGCCCCTACACGCTCACCGTGGCCGAGGGGCAGCGCGAGCAGGTCGGACCGTTCGATCTCGAGTTCGTGGCCGTCAACCACTCCATCCCCGACGCCCTCGCCGTGGCGATCCGCACGCCCGCGGGCCTCGTGCTGGCCACCGGCGACTTCAAGATGGACCAGCTGCCGCTCGACGGACGCATCACCGACCTGCGCGCGTTCGCCCGCCTCGGCGAAGAGGGCGTCGACCTGTTCCTCGTGGACTCCACGAACGCGGACGTCCCCGGCTTCACCCCCACCGAGCGCGGGATCGGCCCGGTGCTCGACCAGGTGATCGCCAAGGCGCCGCGACGCGTGGTCGTGGCCAGCTTCTCGAGCCACGTGCACCGCGTGCAGCAGGTGCTCGATGCCGCGCACGCGAACGGGCGTCGCGTGGCGCTGCTCGGCCGCAGCATGGTGCGCAACATGGGGATCGCGGCCGACCTGGGCTACCTCAACGTGCCCGACGGCGTTCTCATCGACTACAAGAAGGCGCGCGACCTGCCCGACGACAAGATCGTCTACATGTCGACCGGGTCGCAGGGCGAGCCGATGGCGGTCCTGAGCCGCATGGCCAACCTCGACCACGCGATCGAGCCGGGTGAGGGCGACACGATCATCCTGGCGTCCAGCCAGATCCCCGGCAACGAGAACGCGATCTACCGCGTGATCGACGGTCTCACCAAGCTCGGCGCGACCGTCGTGCACAAGGGCAACGCCAAGGTGCACGTCTCGGGTCACGCCGCGGCGGGCGAGCTGCTGTACTGCTACAACATCCTCAAGCCCAAGAACGTCCTGCCCGTGCACGGCGAGTACCGCCACCTCATGGCGAACGCCAAGCTCGCGCGCGAGACCGGCATCCCCGAGAAGAACACGATCCTCGGCGAGAACGGCACCGTCGTCGACCTGCGCGACGGCGTCGCCGAGGTCGTCGGCCAGGTCGACATCGGCTTCGTCTACGTCGACGGCTCGTCGGTGGGAGAGATCACGGATGCCGACCTCAAGGACCGCCGGATCCTCGGCGAAGAGGGGTTCATCTCGGTGATCGTCGTCGTCGACTCGGCCACCGGCAAGATCGTTTCGGGACCCGAGATCCACGCTCGCGGCTTCGCCGAGGACGACAAGGTCTTCGACAGCGTCAAGCCGAAGATCGCCGCGGCGCTCACCGAGGCCGCCTCCTCGGGCGTGCGCGACAACCACGCGCTGTCGCAGGTCGTGCGTCGCACGATCGGTCGGTGGGTCAACCAGTCGCTGCGTCGTCGTCCGATGATCGTGCCCCTGGTGATCGAGGCCTGAGTCCCTCCACGAAGCGCCGCGGGTCCGCCCGCGGCGCTTCGTCGTCCCCGGGCCCGCGACCCGGCGCGCGGATCGCTATCATGCGGGCATGTCCGCTCTCCCGATCCGCGCGGCTGTCCGATCCGACGGAGCCTTCCTCGCCGACATGACGGTCGAAGCCGCGACCTGGCGCGCGGGGGCCGTACGTCCGCGCCACGAGGTGCTCAGCAGTCCCGAGCACAGCCGTTACATCGCCGGCTGGATGCGGCCGGGCGACGCGGGCTTCGTCGCGGAGTCGCCCACGGGGGAGCCCGTCGGTGCCGCCTGGTACCGCATGCTCCCTCGCGACGAGCCGGGGTTCGGCTGGGTGGGCACGGGCGTGCCGGAGCTCATCATCGGGGTAAGGCCCGTCTGGCGCGCGCACGGGACCGGGCGGGCGCTGCTGCAGCGTCTGGTGGACCACGCGCGCTCGCAGGGCTACGCCCGGATCAGTCTGAGCGTCGAGCGCGACAACTACGCGGTGTCGCTGTATCGCTCCGAGGGCTTCGCGGTGGTGCGACGGGGGATCGGGCGCGACGCGATGGTCAAGCGACTGCGCTGAATCCCGCGTCGGTCCGCGCGAATGTCGGCGGTCCCGCCTACCGTGGAGGAATGGCCCGTACCTCGTCACCGTCCGGCGGTCGCGCCCCCGCGAAGGGGTCGACGCGATCCAAGGCCTCGACCCCGGCGCCCAAGCGCTACGTCGACGAGCCCGAGAAGCCCCCGGTCGCCGTCCGGGCGTGGATGGCGGTCGCCCACGGGGTGGGCGGCATGTTCCGGGCCTTCGGTCCCGAGACGCTCGAGCGCGAGCAGCGCCGTGACGGCTTCCCGTTCTTCCTCGTGGTCCTCGCCGTGCTCGGTGCCGTCGTGGAGTGGTTCTTCATCGGGACGGATGCCGCCGCCCTCATCAGCGCGTACAGTTTCGGTGCCCTGGTGGGCCGGGTGGCCTTCGTGCTGCCCGTCCTGCTGCTCCTCTTGGCCGGGTGGTTGTTCCGGCACCCGGCGTCCGTGCACGACAACGGGCGCGTGGGCATCGGTTTCGGCCTGTTCGTGGTGACGGTCGCGGGCTTCTGCCACGTCGCGAACGGCAGCCCCGCGCCGAACGAGGGTCTCCCCGTGCTCAGCCTCGCCGGCGGTATCTCGGGGTGGATCCTCGGTGAGCCGCTCGCGACGGTGCTCACCGACATCGGGGCCTATGTCGCGCTGTCGATCCTCGCCGCGCTGAGCGTCCTGATCCTCACCAAGACCCCGCCCAACCGCATCGGACGGCGACTCGGAGACCTCTACGCGTGGATGTTCGGAGCGGAACGCGTCGAGCGGCCCGACCCGGCCACCAAGGTCCTGCCGGCCGACGACGATGACGACGCGGGCGAGAAGTCGCTGCCGTGGTGGCGACGCAACAAGACGGGTCGAGAAGAGGAGTCCGACGGCTCGCTCGGCTCCCACGACCTCACCGAGTTGCTCTCTCCCGGGACGCCCCAGGGTGGTTTCGAATCTCCCGTCGTGGCGCCCGAACCGGTGGCCAAGCCCGCCGCGGTCACGCCCCCGCCCTTGCCCTCCGCACCCGCGTCCGAGGCGCTCACCGAGGTGTTCGACGCGCGTGCCCTGGCCGGAGCCGCGGCCGGACGCGGTCTGCACGACGACTCTCCTCTCCTCGACGCCGACGACGCCGACGACCTGCCCGGCATCTCGGGTCTGGGCGGCGACCACGCCGGAGCGCCACCGGCCGCGAACTACCGCCTGCCCTCGGTGACGGCCCTCGCGGCGGGCACGCCGCCCAAGGCGCGATCCGCCGCCAACGACGCGGTGGTCGCGGCGATCGAGAGCGTGATGCAGCAGTTCAAGGTCGACGCGCGCGTGACCGGATTCTCGCGCGGACCGACCGTGACGCAGTACGAGATCGAGGTCGGCCCGGGCGTGAAGGTCGAGCGCATCACCGCGCTCACGAACAACATCGCCTACGCGGTGGCCTCGAATGAGGTGCGCATCCTCGCGCCCATCCCCGGCAAGAGCGCGATCGGCGTCGAAATCCCCAACGCCGACCGCGAGATCGTGACGCTGGGCGACATCCTGCGCTCCGAGGCCGCGACGTCGTCGACCCACCCGATGACGATCGGCGTGGGCAAGGACGTGGGCGGTGGCTTCGTCGTCGCCAACCTGGCGAAGATGCCCCACCTGCTGGTGGCCGGTTCGACCGGTTCCGGTAAGTCGAGCTTCGTCAACTCGATGATCACGAGCCTGCTCATGAGGGCGAAGCCGTCCGACGTGCGCATGGTGCTGATCGACCCCAAGCGCGTGGAGCTGACCTCGTACGCGGGCGTCCCGCACCTGATCACCCCCATCATCACGAACCCCAAGAAGGCCGCCGAGGCACTCCAGTGGGTCGTCAAAGAGATGGACATGCGGTACGACGACCTCGCGTCGTTCGGGTTCCGCCATATCGACGACTTCAACAGGGCCGTCGTCGCGGGTGAGCTGCAGCTGCCGGCCGGCAGCGAACGCGTGCTCAAGCCCTACCCGTACCTGCTCGTCGTGGTCGACGAGCTCGCCGACCTCATGATGGTCGCCCCGCGCGACGTCGAGGACTCGATCGTGCGCATCACACAGCTCGCGCGCGCCAGCGGCATCCACCTCGTCCTGGCGACGCAGCGCCCGTCGGTCGACGTCGTCACCGGTCTGATCAAGGCGAACGTGCCCTCGCGCCTCGCCTTCGCCGTGACGAGCGTCACGGACTCCCGCGTCATCCTCGATCAGCCCGGTGCCGACCGCCTGATCGGACAGGGCGACGGTCTGTTCCTCCCGATGGGCGCGTCCAAGGCGCTTCGCGTGCAGGGGGCCTGGGTCAGCGAGCAGGAGATCGAGAAGGTCGTCGCGCACGTCACCCAGCAGGCGCGACCCGAGTACCGGTCGGACGTCCAGGCCGCGGCCGAGAAGAAAGAGATCGACGCCGACATCGGGGACGACCTCGAGCTGCTCCTCGCGGCCGCCGAGCTCGTCGTCTCGACGCAGTTCGGCTCGACCTCGATGCTGCAGCGCAAACTGCGCGTCGGTTTCGCCAAGGCGGGCCGACTGATGGACCTGCTCGAATCGCGCGAGATCGTCGGACCCTCCGAGGGATCGAAGGCCCGCGACGTGCTCGTCACCAACGAGCAGCTGCCGGCCGTGATGGCCCGCCTGCGCGGGGACGATGCACCGCCGGCAGCCGCGGCGGCGGACGACGACCGGTACGGCGAGGACCCGATCGAGGCGCAGTTCGACGGTCTGCCCGTCGTGAACGCGGATGACGACGAGGGTTCCGAAGACGCCTGGCAGCTGACGGGACGCGACTGATGGCCGTTCACCCCCAGTTGCCCAATGCGATCACCATCGCGCGCATCCTCTGCGCGCCGGTGTTCCTGTGGTTGCTCCTCGCCGATGCGGGCGTCGGCGGCGGACTGCGCTGGGCCGCGGCGGTGCTCTTCATCGTCGCGATCGCGACGGACGGGGTCGACGGCTACATCGCCCGTCGCTACCGGATCGTGAGCGACCTGGGCAAGCTCCTCGACCCCATCGCCGACAAGGCCCTCACGGGTGTGGCGTTCATCGGACTGTCGATCCTCGGTGAGCTGCCGTGGCCGATCACCATCGTGGTGCTGGTCCGCGAGATCGGCATCACGGTGTACCGCTTCATCGTCGTCAGCGACCACGTGCTGGCGGCGGCGTGGATGGGCAAGCTCAAGACGGTGTTCCAGGCCATCGCGCTCTCGATCGCCCTCCTCCCGCTCGCCGGCCTCTCGGACGCCCCCGCGTGGCAGGCCGGTGTCTGGTGGGCGGGCGTCGTCACCATGACCATCGCGGTCGTGCTGACGATCGCCTCCGGCATCGACTACGTGGTCACCGAGGCTCGCGCCGCGCGCAGGAGTCGAGGCGCGCGATGATCGACGGCATCCCCGAGGATCTCGACAAGACGCTCGTGCGCACGCCGCGCGAGAGTGCGGCGCTGCTCCTGGACCGGCTCGTCGAGTTGGGCTGGACGGTCGCCGTCGCCGAGTCGCTCACGGGCGGTCTCGTCGTGTCGTCCCTCGTCGACGTCCCGGGTGCCTCGCGAGCGGTCCGCGGGGGAGTGGTGGCCTACGCCACCGACCTCAAGCACGGCGTGCTCGGCGTCGATCAGGCGCTCCTCGACGCCCACGGCGCCGTCAACCCCCGCGTGGCCCGGCAGATGGCGCGGGGCGTGCGCGACGTGCTCGGTCGCGACGGCCTCGCCGCCGACGTCGGGATCGCCACCACCGGCGTGGCCGGCCCCGACGAGCAGGACGGTCAACCCGTGGGCACGGTGCACATCGCCGTCTCGACCCCTCTGGGAACCCGGGTCGATTCGCTGGTGATCGCCGGCGACCGGGAGCGCATCCGGCGCGAGACGGCCCATCTCGCGATCCGACGAGCCCTCGCGGCCCTCTGATACTTCGACGCCGAAGTGTTCCGGTCCGAAAGAGGGGAACAAATGATGACACATCCCGGTTTCGTTCTGCGATTCCCATCCGGTGCTCAGCGCGCGGCATTAGGGTGACCACAGACGGTGTTTCACAGTTGTCCAACCGGACACGACGGAATCAGCAGTGAGGAGGGCCCCCAAATGATCCTGGTTCGTCAAGAGATCGGCGAAGTCCTGCGTGACCTCCGCCAGCAGAAGGGTCGTACCCTCCGCCAGGTCGCAAGCCGGGCGAGCGTCGCCCTGGGCTACCTCAGCGAGGTCGAGCGCGGTCAGAAAGAAGCGTCCAGCGAGATCCTCGCGTCGGTCGCCGAGGCACTCGACGTGCCCATCTCGACCATCATGCGTCAGGTCGGCGACCGTCTCTCGGTCCTCGAGGGACTGCAGACCTTCCCCGACGTCGTCCCCGACGAGCTCGTCGCGGCCGTCGAGCCCGAGCTCTCGCTGCGCTGAGTCGCGCCTCGATGCGTCGAAGCGAATTCGACCGTGCTGTCGCCGACGAGTTCGGTGCGCGCGGAGGATCCCTGTTGACCGACCTCGTGCTGTCCGCCGTGGGCGGGCGGACGAGTGCCGACGCCCTCGCGGCGGGTGTCGACCCGCGCGATGTCTGGCTCGCGCTGTGCGCGGAGACCGACGTCCCCGAGAACAGGCGATACGGCGTGGGCCGCCTGGAGCCGCGCCGCTCCTGAGTGCGCCGGCGTCCCGTGTTTCGGTAGTCGCGGACATCCTTCCGGCGTGTCGTCGAATCTTCGTTCGATTCGGGCGTAGTGTCCTTCACAGCAGAGTTTCCGCGGCATCCATCCCCATCCGGGGGAGCCTCCGAGCCCAATGTCGGAGGTCCTCCCTAACGTGGGAAACGTCGAACGACACTCTGAACGCCTTGTCGGGCACCGCCACCGTCGGTGGGGCCGCGACAGCCTATAGGCGACCGGAACGCGAGCAGAAAGAAGATGTCATGCCCTCACCCGCAGACCGCGAGAAGGCCCTCGAATCGGCCCTTGCCCAGATCGACCGTCAGTTCGGAAAGGGCTCGGTCATGCGACTGGGCAGCGACGACCGTGCGCCGATCGAGACAATCCCCACCGGCTCCGTCGCCCTCGACGTGGCCCTCGGCATCGGCGGTCTTCCCCGCGGCCGCATCATCGAGATCTACGGCCCGGAGTCGTCGGGTAAGACCACGCTGACGCTCCATGCGATCGCCAACGCCCAGCGCGCCGGCGGCATCGCCGCGTTCATCGACGCCGAGCACGCCCTCGACCCCGAGTACGCCAAGAAGCTCGGCGTCGACATCGACGCTCTGCTGGTGTCGCAGCCCGACACCGGTGAGCAGGCGCTCGAGATCGCCGACATGCTCATCCGTTCCGGTGCGATCGACCTCGTCGTCATCGACTCCGTCGCCGCCCTCGTCCCCGAGGCCGAGATCAAGGGTGAGATGGGCGACTCGCACGTCGGCCTCCAGGCGCGTCTGATGTCGCAGGCCCTGCGCAAGCTCACCGGTGGCCTCAACACCACGAAGACCACGGCGATCTTCATCAACCAGCTCCGCGAGAAGATCGGTGTCTTCTTCGGTTCGCCCGAGACCACCGCCGGTGGAAAGGCGCTGAAGTTCTACGCGTCGGTTCGACTCGACATCCGCCGCATCGAGACGCTGAAAGACGGTACCGAGGCCGTCGGCAACCGCACGCGCGTCAAGGTCGTCAAGAACAAGATGGCACCGCCCTTCAAGCAGGCCGAGTTCGACATCCTCTACGGCGTCGGTATCTCGCGCGAGGGCAGCCTGATCGACTTCGGTGTGGAGCACGCCATCGTCAAGAAGTCGGGCGCGTGGTACACCTACGAGGGCGAGCAGCTCGGTCAGGGTAAGGAGAACGCGCGCAACTTCCTCATCAAGAACCCCGACATCGCGGCCGAGATCGAGTCGAAGATCAAGACCAAGCTCGGCATCGGCGGAGCCGGCGCAGCCGCTGCCCCCGCGGCTGACGACGAGCTGGCCGCGCGTCGCCCGGCCTGATGGCAGCAGACGACGGTCGTGGCCGTCACGCCGGCGCCACGCCGGGTGACGGCCACGACGGCCTCGCTCCCGTCATCCCGCTCTTCGGTGACCGTCCCGGACGGGCTTCGACGCCGGCATCGGCGTCACGCGGGAATGCGGGCACACGGGCGCGATCGTCCGCCGACCACTCGGACGCGGACGACTGGCACCCGCCGGTTGCCTCCGGTCGACGGACCCGTGTGCTGGAGCCCGTCGAGGTCGGGTCCTCCTCTGACGAGCAGGACGGTGCGTCCGACGACGCCCGGCCGAGCGATGAGCCGTCGGCAGAGCAGGTGCGAGACGACGCCGAGGCGGTTCTTCTGCGAAAGCTGCGGTCGCGGTCCTTGTCGCTCAGCGAAGCGCGGACGGTGCTGCGCGGTGTCGAGGGCGTCGACGAGATCATCTGCGACGAACTCATCGACCGGTTCGTCGACCTGGGCTATCTCGACGATGTCACGTTCGCCGAGCAGCTGGTGATGTCGGCGATGGACAAGCGCGGAGAGGGCCGTCGAGCCGTCGCTGAGACGTTGCGCAAGAGAGGCATCCCCCGCGATGTCGCCGAGGCGGCCCTCGCGGCACTGCCCGACGACGACGCCGAGCGTGCGCTGGACTTCGCAAGATCGAAGATCCGGGGGGTCCAGGGCGCCGAGTACGACGCCGCCCTGCGACGGCTCTCCGGTCAGCTGGCCCGCCGCGGGTACCCCTCGTCGGTGGCGCTCACCGCCGCCCGGACGGCGCTCAGCGAGGCGGGCATCGGGCGCTCCCGGTCATCCGCGCGGCCCGCGTCGGGTGTCCGGTTCACGCCGGACGACTGAGCGCGCGCAGGACCCCAGGCCGGATCCGCGCTCGGTCGGTCCACACCGAAGAGTGGGTGCGCGCGCAGGACCCCCGGCCGGATCCGCGCACGGTGGGTCCACACCGGAGCGTCGGTACGCGCGGATTTGCACGGACGCGGTCGTCCCGACCGGTGTGCGCGACGGCGCTCGTCGTCCTCCGCTCAGTGCGGGGGAGTCCGCACAGCCCGTCCCGGACCTACGGGGTCGTCGATGTCCCGTGAACGTGCGCCCCCCGTGGCCTCGCCCCGACGGGTTGCGCCGGCCGCCACGAGGCGTCCCAGTTCGCGCCGCGATGCGGCGCCCACCTTCATCCGCGCCTGATAGACGTGCGACTCGACGGTTCGGATCGACAGGAACAGACGCGTCGCGATCTCGCGGTTGGTGAGCCCCTCGTTCGCCATCAGGGCGATCTCCCTCTCGCGGGCGGTGAGCTCCTCGCCGCCGTCGCTGCCGTCACCGCGCAGAGACAACCGGGCGACCGGCGCGGCGGGGCTGACGGCGTGGTCGGTGCCGTTCGACCACAGGGTGTGCAGGCGCAGCTCGTCTACGAGCGTGTCGTCGTCGTCGTGGGGGCGTGCCGCAGCGCGGCGCACGGCCTCGGCAGCGATCGGCAGATCGGTGGTCGCGGCGAGCTGCACGAGCTCGTCGATCTCGTCCTGCAGTGCGGCGTTGAGGGTGACCAGTCGGAACAGATCGCGGATGCGCAACGCGGCGGCGGTGGTGCCGCGCGTCAGGTCTGCCGCGGCGCGCGCCGTCTCGCGGGCGGCGTCGTGTCGGCCCTCTGCCACCCGCACGGTGGTTTGCACGTACAACCGGCTTCGTTGCACGAGGGCGGCACCGCGATCGTCCACCTGCGCGATGATCGCGCGCGCCTCGTCGAGGCGTCCCGCGAGGGCGAGCTCCTCGGCGACGCCGAGCTCGATCATCGCCGTCGACATGGCGGCGACGGCCGCGGGCTCCCGCGACAGCGCCGAGGTGAGCTCTCGGGCGGACTCGAGGGGGCGCCCCGCGCCGGCGTAGGCGATCGCCCCCGCCGCCCCGGCGAGGGTGAGCTCGGCCGACTCGCCCTCGCGCGCGGTCGTCGCGACCTCGGCGTTGAGGCGCTCGCGC
>NZ_QAJB01000293.1:0-3619 GCF_003061325.1 Microbacterium sp. HMWF026 | reverse complement strand
GCGCCTCGACGACGGCCTCGGCGAACTCGGTGTCGGGGTCGTCCATCACGATCAGGGTCGCCCGCGCGTGCGCGCTGACCACGTCGTACGACGAGGCCGCAGCCCGCTCCACGATCGGTTCGGCGCGCGGGCCGATGGCTGCGAACGCCCGACTCAGGCTGCGCTGGGTGTCGTGGTCGCCGCGTCCGAACTGCGTGGCGAGCTCTTCGGCCAACGTCTCGTGCGCGTCGTCGGGAACGAGACCGGATGCCGTCCGCCACGCCGCCCGCGCCACCTCGGGGTGCCGGTCGCGCAGCACCGCCCGCGTGATCGCGCCGAAGGCGGCGGGGTCACCGATCTTCGACAACGTGTGCAGCGCCTGACTGCGCGCCTGCGGCACCTCGGACGTCACCTCGGGCAGCAGCCCCGGCACCACGCGCGCCGGATCGTGACGCGTCAGCGCCCACGTCAGCATATCGCGCACGAAGAAGTCGGGCTCGATCGCGCACCGGGCGACGAGCTCGGCGACGTAGCTGTCGTCGGGTCGGGTGCCTGCGGCGAGCGCGGCCTGCAGGCGGGCCGAGGCGTCGGGGTGTTCGAGGGCGGCGCGCAGGCGGTCTGCGCCGGTGGTTTCGATCATGGTGCTTCCACCGTCGCACGCGCAGGGGCGCCGAGGGCCGCTGCCGGAGATCTCAGTGCGCCGGAGTGCACGACGGGCGTCCGCCTGCGGCGGGTGCTCGCGTGAAATGTGACCGGGCGGACCCGATCAGCACGGTCGTCTCGACGGCGCTTTTGGCATGTCTGAGCAAGACTGCGGTATTAGCGGACTCCCGACGATGGCTCATCCACCCGAGTGAAGTACCACTGGACGTAATCATCCCCGCATTCCGAGAAGTACGTGTTTTTCCAATCCGGGTCCGGCAGGAAGTAGCCACTCTTCTCCGCGATGAGCACGATCGAGGTCGTCTCGAACCGGAGGCGGAATCTCCAGTCACTGACGCGTTCCCAGGATGCGACGCCGGTGTACGGGTCGGCGACCGCCGGCTCGAAGCATAAGTAGGTGCGCTCATTGTGTATCTCCTCCGACTCCCGTCCGCGCGGGAGGTTGACCACGAACGCGCTCCCGTCCTCCTCGAGTCGAATGTTGGAAGTCCCTGTGATCGACGATCCCACCTGCTCCCCACGCCAACCGATGGGCGCCTCCGGTTTCGTACCGGACGAGCCGTGAGCAACAGCGGCCATGCCCGCCGCGACGACGGCGAGACCGATGAGCACCAAGACGACCCAGAAGCGCACCGACGGTGACGAGGCGGACGGACTCATCGGTGGGCCCCCGCTTCACGTGCTCTCGCAGGGGGCGCGGTCGCGCGAGACACGGGCATGCGGATCAGCCTAGGAGGCGGCCGGGGTGGGGCGGGAGCTACCGTGGCACCGTGCCCCCGCAAGCCGACGTCCGCCGATGCCTCGGCACGGCGCTCTTCGCGGTGCCCGGCATCGTCCTGCACCTGCTGCTGTCGCTGGCAGCCGCCCTCGCGATCCAGCTGAGCGGAATGGCTACGGCCGGATGTGGAGCCGAACGCGCGTGCGCGTTCACGCTCATCGACGTCGCCGCCAACGGCATCCATCCCACCCTCCTCATCATCTGGGCGTCGACGACCCTGGTCGCACTCGTGCGCGCACTGCGGAGCGGTCGCAACCCGTGGCCGGTTATCGGTGTCGGGTTCGGCGTCTCGGTGGGGGTGGCGGTCGTCGCGTCCGTCATGGTGCGGGCCGGTGCCGGCTTGCTCTGACCCGGCCGGCGCTCAGCCCCGGCGAACGCGCCGCTCGACGAGCTTCTTCGCCACGTCCATGAAGCTCGGCGCGTACTTCGCCCACTCCTGGTCGAGTTTGCGCACGTCGATCTTGCCGGTGTGGAGCAGTTCGCAGATCTTGAGCCAGCTCTCGCCGGTCGCGGCGGTCAGCGCCGCCGCCACCGCGGCGTTCACGACGACGCCGGCGCCCGGGATGAGCTTGAGGAAGCTGGTCGCCAACGCACGGCCCGCGACCTGCACGCCGAACTGCGCGAGAGCGCCCGCCGAGAGCATCGTCTTGACCTCGAGGTCGTAGATCGCGGCGATGCGCCCCATCATCGTCAGCTGGATCGGCGCCAGCGTGACAGCATCCGACACAGGAAGCGGAACGGATGCCGCGCCCGCTGCCGCCGCGGACGCTGCGGCGATGATAGGCCGCGCCATCTCCCTCTTCCACGGGAGGTTGAGTCGCTGTGCGATGCGAAAGGCGTCCTTGTCGCGCTCGGGGGCGAGCTCGAGGGTCTGCGTGACAAGGTCACCGAGGCCGTGCCCCTTGCCCTTCCCGTTCTTGTCGCGGGTGGAGGTGAGGATGACCTGCCGGTACGGGATGCGCAGCCGCTCGCCGGTGTTCGGGTCGATCGGGTCGTTCAGCCATTCAACGAACGCCTCGAGGTCTTTTGCGACGCCCTGGTGCCCGGTGATCGGGTTCTTGATCCAGTCGACCTTCGTCAACACGAGGATCACCGGCAGCCCCCGGGCGTCGAGCTCGCGGATCATGGCGATGTCGGCCGGCGTCAGGCGATCGTCGGCGGCCCGTACGCAGTACCAGACGACCGAGATCTGGTGGTCGCCGGGGTGGGCGGCGATGGCATCCAGGTGATTGCGAAGTTGCTGGTCGGGCGGGACGGGCGAGCCGATCTCGAACCCCTCGACGTCCCAGATGCCGAGCGAGTCGTCGCTGTAGAAGTGAACGCCCCGCGTGACCGGGAGCCCGCGGCCGACCTTCGCCCAGTCGCGACCGAAGACCGCGTTCACGAGCGACGATTTGCCGACGCCCGAAGAACCCACGATCGCGAGGTTGAACCGTCCGTACCGCGACTTCGCCTCGGACGACGCCTCGACGAACGCCTTGTCGTCGAACCGACGCGCGTCCGCGTTCTTCTTCGCCATGGTTCCGCCTGCTCCCCAACGTCGACCTCAGGATGCCGCGACTCTCGCCGCGGATGAGGATGTGACGAATCTACGGGGCGGCGCGATTTCTCCCGGTAAACACCGCGACCCTTGCGGCCGACCGTCCATTCACGCAGAGGGCACCCCCCAGGGGGTCATGCCCGCTTCTCGACGTCGCTGATCGACCTCGAAGAGGGTCGCATAGGCGATGCCGGCAACCGAGATCAGGGCTCCGCAGATGATGCCCGTCCCGGGATTCCCGTCAGCCGAATCGAGCCCGGCGACCGGGATACCCGGATCGAGAATCGGCGTGGCCGGAATGCTGAGCACAAGACCGATCGCCGCGCCCGCGCGCCCGTATCGCGGAACGAGACCGCACATACAGAGCGCGAGGGCCGCGACCCAGGCGATGGTGACGAAAGTGTCACCGGGGCGCGTGTTCAAAAGGTCGTAACAGGCCGATAGGTCCCTCTCGAGGCAGGGCCTCCACCCCAGCCAACTCGATATCGCGACGACGAGCCCCGCCGAGAGGACCAGATACGGAAGATTTCGCATGAGGCGCTCAGTTCACCGCACCTCCGCACGCGCCGGAGCACGGTTCACCCGCGACAGGTTGCGAGTTAGCCCATCGCCATCATGGCGAGAGGCGCGGCCCCCGCTCACGGCTGTCGCCTTACCCC
>NZ_QAJB01000292.1:5332-6617 GCF_003061325.1 Microbacterium sp. HMWF026 | reverse complement strand
GCGTGGTTCAGCGGGGCGCGGGCCCGGACGGCGGGGCGGCGATGAACGGCATCCGTGCCGAGACACGCTACGACGCCGCGTTTCTCGACAGGAACGGCGTTTATCGCGCGAGAGAGGACGCACGCAGGCGCTGGCAGACCGGCGGGGCCCGGCGCCCGCGCGCCTCCCAACGGCGCCCGGGCTCGGCTGCAGGGCGGCGACAAACGGCATCCGTGCCGAGACACGCTACGACGCCGCGTTTCTCGACAGGAATGGCGTTTATCGCGCGGGAGAGGGCGCGTCGGCGCCGGCAGACCGTCGGGGCGCGGCGCCGTGCGCGGTTCAGCGGGGCGCGGACCGCGCGCCTTCCGACGGGGCGCGGGCCCGGCTGTTAGGCGGCGATAAACGGCCTCCGTGCCGAGACACGTTACGACGCCGCGTTTCTCGACAGGAACAGCGTTTATCGCGCGGGAGAGGGCGCGCGCCGGCGCCGGCAGACCGGCGGAGGAGGAGGGACCGTGCAACGTCCAGCCGGGCGCGGACCGCGCGCCTCTCCACGGCGCCCGGGCCCGACGGCGGGGCGGCGAGAAACGGCATCCGTGCCGAGACACGCTACGACGCCGCGTTTCCCGGCAGGAACAGCGTTTATCGCGCGGGAGAGGGCGCGCGCCGGCGCCGGCAGACCGTCGGCGCAGGGCGGAGGACGGCGCCGGCAGGGCGGAGGGCGGAGGACGGAGGCCGCGGGGCGCGGCATCCGGAAGGGTCAGTCCTCGCCGGGGTCGTCGCGGTCGACGATGTGCATCGCGCGCGCGGCGTCGGTGATGCTCGAGGTGAGCGAGGGGTACACCGCGAACACGCGGGCGACCTGGTCGACCGTGAGGCGACGCTCGACGGCGATCGCGATCGGGTAGATCAGCTCGGACGCCTTGGGACCGACGATCACGCCGCCCATCACGGTGCCGCTACCCTCGCGGGCGATGAGCTTGACGAAGCCGTCGGTGATGCCCTGCATCTTGGCGCGCGGGTTGGCCGAGAGCGGGAGCTTGCGCACCTTTCCGGCGATCCGGCCCTCGGTCACGTCCTGCTCGCTGAAGCCGACGGTCGCGATCTCGGGCGCCGTGAAGATGTTGGCCGTGATGCGGCGCGTCTCGAGCGGGATCACGATGTCGCCCAGGGCGTGGAAGATCGCCTGGCGCCCCTGCATCGAGGCGACGGATGCCAGGGGGTAGAAGTTGGTGCAGTCGCCGGCCGCGTAGATGTTGGGCACGGAGGTGCGCGCGACACGGTTGACGCGGATGTGCCCCGA
>NZ_QAJB01000292.1:0-5322 GCF_003061325.1 Microbacterium sp. HMWF026 | reverse complement strand
GCGGTGTTGGGGATCGAGCCGACCGCCATGAGGCAGTGGCTTCCCTCGATCGTGCGACCGTCGGCGAGCGTGACGACGACGCCCTCGCCGGTGTTGACGACCGACTCGGCGCGCGCCTTGGCCAGCAGCGTCATGCCGCCGCGCTGGAACACGCGCTCGAGGACGGCGGCGGCATCCTGGTCCTCGCCGGGCAGCACCTGATCGCGGCTCGAGACGAGCGTGACCTTGGCACCGAGGTTCATGTACGCCGAGGCGAACTCCGCACCCGTCACGCCCGAACCGACCACGATGAGGTGCGAGGGGACCGACTTCATGTTGTACAGCTGCGTCCACGTGAGGATGCGTTCGCCGTCGGGCTGCGCTGAAGGCAGCTCGCGCGGGGACGCGCCCACCGACACCACCAGGGTCTCGGCCTCGATGCGGTCGAAGTCGGTGCCGCCGGCCTCGGTCGACACGACGACAGCGCCGTTGCCGTCGAGGCGCCCGTGACCCGAGATGATGCGGACGCCGGCCTCGAGAAGCGAGGAGCGCATGTCGTCGGACTGCTGGCGGGCGAGGGAGAGCAGACGCTGGTTCACCGCGGCGAGGTTGATCGCGACCTCGGGGGTCAGCGGCTTGCCGCGGTCGTCCTTGGCGAACAGCTGCACGCCGAGGCTGCTGGCGTTGCGGATCGCGACGGCGGCGTCGGCCGTGGCGATCAGCGTCTTCGAGGGCACGACGTCGGTGATCACGGCAGAGCCGCCCACGCCGGCCCGTTCGACGAGGGTCACGTCGGCGCCGAGCTGCGCCGCCGAGAGCGCGGCCTCGTATCCGCCCGGGCCGCCGCCGACGATCGCGACGGACTGCTTGCGCTCGAAGCTCTGCACCATGGCATCCATTCTGTCAGCGCTGGGCGGATGCCGATGCGACGCCCAGCTGCATCCGACACGATCGGCGAAGGAGTCTGCCTTCTGGCCCGCGCGCCCCGCGTTTTCTAGAGTGGGGGGATGTCCAACAGCACTTCTCACCCGCTCGATGACCCGGCGGTCGACCCGTTCGAGGTCGCCGCGGCCGCAGCGGCCGACATCGCCCGTCTCTCGGGCGTCGAGCACCACGACATCGCCGTCACCCTCGGGTCCGGCTGGGGACGCGCCGCCGAACTCATCGGCGAGGAGACGGCGTCGTTCCCGGCGACCGAGGTGGTCGGCTTCTCGAAGCCCGCTCTCGAGGGTCACGTCGGCACGCTCCGCAGCGTCCGCACCCCCGGCGGCAAGAATGTCCTGGTCATCGGCGCGCGCACGCACTACTACGAGAACCACGGCGTCCGCCGGGTCGTGCACAGCGTGCGCACCGCGGCCGCGACGGGCGCGTCGACGATGATCCTCACCAACGGCGCGGGCGGTATCCGCGAGACGTGGAAGCCCGGCCAGCCCGTGCTGATCAGCGACCACATCAACCTGACCGCCGACTCGCCCCTCGAGGGCGCCACGTTCGTCGACCTGACCGACCTGTACTCGAAGCGCCTGCGCGACATCGCCCGGCAGATCGATCCCACCCTCGACGAGGGCGTATACACCCAGTTCCGCGGTCCGCACTACGAGACCCCGGCCGAGGTGCAGATGGCGAAGACGATCGGCGGACACATCGTCGGCATGTCGACCGCCCTCGAGGCGATCGCCGCGCGCCAGGCCGGCATGGAGATCCTCGGCTTCTCGCTCATCACGAACCTGGCCGCCGGCATCCAGCAGACCCCGCTCAGTCACGAAGAGGTCCTCGAGGCCGGTCGCGAGGCCGAGCCCGTGATCTCGGCCCTGCTCGCTCGCGTGATCGGCGCGCTGTGAGCGCCCACGTCGAGTCCGCCCGCGCCTGGATCGCGCAGGACCCGGATGCCGTGACCCGCGAAGAGCTCACGGCCCTGGTCGCACGCGTCGAGGACGGGGATGCCGAAGCATCCGCCGACCTGGACGACCGCTTCGCCACCCGCCTGGCGTTCGGCACGGCGGGTCTGCGCGGCACCCTGGGCGCCGGTCCCAACCGGATGAACCGGGTGCTCGTCGCCCAGGCCGCCGCCGGTTTCGCCGCGTACCTGGCCGAGCGCGCCGACGGGTCGACCCCCACGGTCGTCGTGGGCTACGACGGGCGCCGCAACTCGGACGTCTTCGCGCGGGACTCCGTCGAGATCTTCGCCGGAGCGGGACTGAACGCGATCCTGCTCCCCCGGCTGCTGCCCACGCCCGTGCTCGCCTTCGCCGTGCGCCACCTCGGCGCCGACGCGGGCGTCATGGTCACCGCGAGCCACAACCCGCCCGACGACAACGGTTACAAGGTGTACCTGGGCGGCGACGACCGGGGGGCGCAGATCGTCTCTCCGGCCGACGCCGAGATCGCGGCGCACATCCAGCGGATCGCCGATGCCGACAACGTCACGACCCTCCCGCGCTCGGTGGGCTACGCCAACGCCCCCGAGTCGCTCGTCGAGGCGTACGTCGCCGCGACCGCCGCCGTCGCGCCCGCGCCCGCGGGCGCCGATGGTCTGCGCTGGGTCTACACCGCGATGCACGGCGTCGGGTGGGAGACCGTCTCGCGCGTGCTGAGCGAGGCCGGGTACCCGGCCCCCGTGCTCGTCGAGGCGCAGATCCACCCCGACGGGCGGTTCCCGACCGTGGCGTTCCCCAACCCCGAGGAGCCGGGCGCGATGGATCTCGCCTTCGAGACCGCCCGTGCGGCCGACGCCGAGCTGATCATCGCCAACGACCCCGACGCCGACCGGCTCGCGGTGGCAATCCCCGACGCCGACGCCGAGGGCGGCTGGCGGCGCCTGACCGGCAACGAGATCGGCCTGCTGCTGGGCTGGCGCGCCGCGCGTCAGGCGGCAGAGGCGCGGGATGCCGGCACCCCGCCCGCGGGCGACGAGAACCCCGACGCGGGGGCGACGGCATCCCTCGCCTGCTCTCTGGTGTCGTCACCGGGGCTGCAGGCGGTCGCGGAGCACTACGGTCTGGCGTTCCACTCCACGCTCACGGGCTTCAAGTGGATCTCGCGCGCGCCGGGGATCGTGTTCGGATTCGAAGAGGCCCTGGGCTACCTCGTCAATCCCGGCACCGTTCGCGACAAGGACGGGATCTCGGCCGCCGTTGCCCTGCTGGGCATGGCCGCCGAGGCACGAGGACAGGGGCGCACCGTCGCCGACCTGCTGCAGGAGTTCCGCGACACGTTCGGCGCTTTCGCGAGCGATCAGATCTCGGTGCGCGTCACCGACGTGAGCGAGATCGGCGGGATCATGGCATCCCTGCGCTCGCAGCCGCCGACCGCGGTCGGCGAGGTCGCCGTCACCCGTATCGACGATCTGCTCGAGGGCGTCGACGGTTTTCCTCCCGGCGACGTGCTGCGCCTGTGGCTCGAGGACGGTTCCCGTCTGATCGTCCGCCCGAGCGGCACCGAGCCCAAGCTCAAGCTCTACCTCGACGTGCGCGGCTCGTCGGCGAAGAAGGCCGGCCGACGCCTGGCCGCTCTGCGCGCCGGCGCCGAGGAACTGCTCGCCTCGGTGCGCTGAGAAGCCACGGCGGTGCCGTCCTCGCCCGAGGACGGCACCGCCGTGATCTGCACCCCCCGCGCTCCCGCCGCCGCGGTCCGAGACCTGCGGCGACGGCCCCCTCGCGATCAGGAACCTCTTTCTTTCTACACCGGCGTCCCCGGTGCGCACGAGCGCAGACCGCGGGACCAGTAGTCACCGGGTGCTACCGAGACGGAGGGGGCGTTTCCCCTACGTAGTCGGAACCGGTACGGGGGACGGATGCCGCCGGCATCCGCCCCGCTTAGCTTCGCTTGTGGACCGCATCATCCGACCCACGGGGGGCTCGGGGGTGTGCGGCCATTGAGGAAGCACACACATGACCATTCGTCCGCAGTCCTCCGCGCGTGCGTGGAAGACCGTCCGTGCTGCCGGCGCCACCGCCGTCGTCGCAGCGCTCCTGATCCCGGCGTCGGCCGCGCAAGCCGCCGACGTCGTGTCGCAGGGCACGGGCCGCATCGTGACCACGTCGCTGCTGGGCACCGACGTGCTCGACAACGCCGTGGCGCTGCGCGGAGCCAACGCCGTCAACGCCGACGCGTCCGGCGACGTGATTGTCGATCTGCCCCTCGACGCCAGCGCCGTCGGCGGGCTCGTGGCCCTTCAGGCCGGATCCACCAACCTGTTCGGCGACAACGGCATCATCCGCCTCGGCGCCGTGGGCCAGTACGCCCGCGCGAACGACGACGGCAGCTCGTCGGCGTTCTCGGGTGCGGTCTCCGCCGCGCCGAGCCTGATCGGCGTCGGCACCATCACGCCCTCGAGCGTCGGTTCGCCCTCGGCGGGCGACTCGGCGACGATCGTCGTCGGCACCGACGCCGACCCGGTCGGACTGCAGGTGGGGATCGGGGCGTTCGCCGCCTCGGCGATCAACACCGCCGACGGTGCGCAATCCGGCGACTACGTGCTCACCGACGTGGACGTCGTCGTCAACGGCACGGTGCTGCAGGGCACGATCGACACGCTCAACAGCACCCTCGGGCCGCTCATCGCGACGGCCAACATCGCGGGCGCCAACGTGACCAACCCCTTCACCTCGGGTGACATCACCCTGACCGAACAGGACCTGCTCGCTGTGGCCGGCGTGCCGGACCTGAACAGCCTCGCTCCCGGCACCGACCTGCTGTCGCTCGTACCCGCGGCGGTCGTCACGAAGGTGCAGACCCTGGCCAACGGCCTGCTGACCCAGATCGGAGCATTCGCGGCTGGGCTGCCGTTGGGCGGAGTACTGCAAGGTCTGGTCACAGAAGCGCAGAACACGCTCAACCCCATCCTCAGCGCTCTCAGCACCTCGCTCCAGGGCCCCCTCGGCGATGCCGTCACCCAGCTCGCGCAGCTCCCGGTCAACGTGCAGTCGACCGTCGACGGCACCTTCACGCAGACCGCCCTGCGCGTCGGCGTCGGCCCCGACGGATCGCTCGCCAGCGTCGACCTCGCCAGCGCCGCGGTCGGCCCCAACGCCGGCCAGCTCGCGGTGCCGGTCGCCGGTCCCGAGTCGCTGGCGATCGCCGGCGGCGGGTTCGGTCTGGCCGCCGTGATCGTCGCCGCGGTCATGCTGCGGCGCCGCACGCGGGTCGCCGTTCCGACGGCGCGAGGCTGATCGCATGTACCGCAACGGTGCGATGGGCGGTGGCGCCGCCGGCGTCATCGCCGCCACCGGCTACATGGCCCCGACGGCGACCCTCGTCGCCGTCGGGGCCGGGGCCGCCCTCATCGGCGGCCTGCTGGCCTGGCGCACACGACGCCAGCGCCTGCAGGACGCTGCCGCAACG
>NZ_QAJB01000291.1:8052-10045 GCF_003061325.1 Microbacterium sp. HMWF026 | reverse complement strand
GTCGGCAGGGTGCGGTCGCGCCGGTTGGTGGGCGCGCGCAGCGAGATCACCGTCGACGCGGGCGCGCTCGAGGTGCACGCCGAGGTCGCGTCGGTGTCGGCGTTGCGACAGGGGGACGAGGTGGCGCTCTCGGTGCCGGAGGCCCTCGCGCACGTGGTCGTGGGCTGAGGGACGTTCCCGCCGGCTCAGGCCGTGCGCGCACCCGTCTCGCGCACCGCGGTCAGCCCCGAGGGGCGCGCCGTCACCGTCGCACCCGGGCGAACCGTCGGCAGCGGCAGGATGCGGCGCAGCTCCTCGTTCTCTTTCGGATCGAGCACCGAGTGCTGCACGCACGCGGGCACCAGGCGGCCATCCTCGGGGTGCGCCATGGCGTACATGCACGCGCCCAGGCGCTCCTGCGTCTCGCGCAGCAGCGGGTCGTCGGCGGTCACGCCCTCTTGCATGAGCTTCCACGCGGGCGCGACCTGCTCGGCATCCATGAAGTTGTGGATCACGAACGTCTTGAACGACACCTTGCCGCGGCGGGCGGCCGCCACGACCTTGCGCAGACCACCCGCGCGGCGCAGGACGCGCGACATCAGGCCGATCAGCGGGGGGATATCGCCCGGGTGCGACGCGAGAGCGCGCACGACCTTGACCGCCAGGACGTGACGGGGGATGCCGCCGAAGATCATGCCGCCGAAGTGCGACAGGAACCGGTCGCGCGCGGCGATGTCCTTGGGGTCCTCGGGGTCGAGCACGGGGGCGAAGGTCTTTCCGACGCGCACACCCACGGTCGAGCGGTTGCAGCGCGGATCGCCGAACTGCGTCGCCTGCCACGGCAGTTTCTGCCCGGCGCCGGCCTCGATGCGCTCCCACACCGCGTCGATCGTGACCTCGCCGAAGTCCTCGCGCCAGCGGCGGTCGTCGCCGATGAACGCGGCCGGCTGGAACGACATCATGTCGAACGGCATCTCGAGCACATCGCGCGTGACCTGCTCGACCTCGGCGACGTTCGAGGGGGTGACCGTCATGTTGTGGGCGAGGTAGCTGCTCACACCGTGGTCGCGCTTGAGGTCGACGAACATGCGGGCGAACTTCTCGCGGAACGGGTTGAGCTCGGCCTCGCTGCGGGGGCGCACCGCGCCGCGGCGACCGCGCATGAGCGAGTCGAAGTGCGCGGCGAACGACACCTTGTCGAAGCGGGGTTTTCCGTCGTCGTCCAGGACGACGTCGAGCAGGTAGTCGTAGTCGAAATCGCCGTGCGTCATCGACATGGGCTCGCGGCCGACGGCGCGCATCGCGAGCAGCGAGCGCGCGTGGTCCTCAGCGCTCAGCAGGCTGACCTCGCCGCCGATGAGCTGCGCGTGCGCGCGGGGTCCGCGGACTTCGCGCAGGTAGTCCATCTGACGCGTGACGTTGTCGACCGTGTGATCGCCGTCGATGCGGACCTTGTTGGCGTCGGCCGAGTGGTAACAGGGCGAGCACGTGAGGTTGCACTTGGGGAAGACGCCGTGCGTCCCCTCGCAGCCCACCGCGCTGCGTCCCAGCAGCTGGCTGGGCGTCTTGGCGTGCGGGGGCAGCTCGGCCCACCGCCGGTCGAGGGCGCGGCGGGTCTCGGGGTGGATGGGCCGCGTGTCCAGCTCGAAGCGTCGGAGGGTCGTCGCGAGTCGCATGTCGTCCTTTCGTGGCGTCTTCGCCCTACGAGGGATGTTCGCCGCTCGCCCCGGTTCGGATTGCGCGTCGTTCCATCCTGCCCCCTCCCGTTGCCGGGTGGGGCGGCGGCCGCGCGAAACTCCTGAGCAGGTGCGCGGCGACCGGGTGCGGCGCGGGCGGGTCAGCGGACGGCGGCGACGCGACGCGCGGCCAGCGCGGCCGCCACGGCCTCGGCCACGCGGTCGGTCTGCCGCAGCGACAGCGAGTTCGAGTTCGGACGCGTGAAGGCCCCGGCCTCGGTGCCGGCGGTGAAGGGCCCGAGGGCGAAAACCGTCTCGTGCGCGGCGCCCGTCGGTGC
>NZ_QAJB01000291.1:0-8042 GCF_003061325.1 Microbacterium sp. HMWF026 | reverse complement strand
CGTGCGCGGCGCCCGTCGGTGCGATGACGCGGCCGTCGGCATCTACGTCGATCCGCCCGAGCGAGCCGGTGAAGCCCTCATCGGCGACATGGACCTCACGGCCGTGCCGGGTGGCGAGCTCGCGCAGCACCGGGTTGTCGCTCGCCGCGGCGCCCGGCGCCGGCAGCCACGCGTCGACGAGCGCGCGCGTCTCGAGCTCGCCCGGCACGCGCGGCGACGAGGCCACGAAGCCGCGACCGGGTTCGACACGGACCGAGACCTCGGGACCGAGGAAGCGCACGACGCCCGCGTCGGCGAGGGCGAGCAGCTCCTCGAGGCGATGCGGCGGGGGTCCGGATGCCACGTAGCTGAAGAACGTGTGCCAGGTGACGGGCAGGTCCACCGCGCGCGAGCGGGCGCTCCACCGCTCGGTGGGGATGTCGGCGAGCGCCAGGAACGAGCCGAGGATGGTCAGGAACAACGCCTGCGCCGTGCTGTGCTCGGGCGTCGTGCGCAGCCGCAGATCGTCGACGATGTGCCGACGGACGCGGTCGTGCGCGGCCCGTGCGTCGGCGAAGGTCTCATCCGCGAGCGGCCGGTCGAGGGCCGGCACGTCGAACCGGTCGAGCGGATCGGGAACCACCGCGGCCACGGCGGCCCGCAGGGCGGGGGTGTCGGCATCCACCGTTCGAAGGGTCTCGCGGAACTGCTCCCACGTCGTGCCGACGCGGTCGGGGCGGCCGGTGAACAGTTCGCGGTAGTGCCCCCAGACGAGTTCGCGGGCGATGAGCGGCCACACGTCGTCGACGAAATCGACCGAGCCCGGTCGGGCGAGCAGGCCGGCGATCGCGGCGGGGGTGAGGACCTCGCGGGTGGGCGGCTCGCCGCGCAGCGGCGACGACACCTTCGAGCGGTACGGCACCCCGCGGCGCGAGCCCAGGTGCAGGCGGGGTTCGGCTCCCGAGGGTTCGTAGGTCAGGCGGCCGTCGGTCCGCGCGAAGCGTCCGCCTCGGCCCTCGGCGAGCAGGACGACGGCATCGATGGATGCCAGCCCCATCCCCCGGACGATCACGTCCTCGCCCGCGCCCAGCACCGACAGGTCGGCGTCGGCCGTGAAAGCGGGCTCGAGGTAGGTCAGGCCCTCGCGCGCGGCGGCGTCGCGCAGGGAGCGCGCCTCGGCGGAGGGTTCGCGCCCGGCGTGGCCGAGGGCGTAGACGAGCACGTCGGCGTCGAGGCGGGTGCCGTCGTCGAGGGCGACCTCCCACCCGTCGGGGGTGTCGTCGACCCACTGCGCGCTGGACGCGCGGTAGTCGATGGCGACGCCGGGCGGCGCGATCGCCACCGTGCGGCGCCAGAACCAGTCGAGGTACACGCTCTGCAAGCGCCGCGTGGGAAAGCTGTCGCCGCGCAGCCCCCGCACCTCGTCGGCCAGCGTCGGGTCGTCGAGGTCGACGTCGGGGAGCCGCCCGTCGCGCACGCGCTCCGCCCACTCGATGAGCGAGGGACCCGACCGCACGGGACCGGCGATCAGGCACGAGTCATCGGTGAACACCGTCACGTCGCGCGCCATGGAGTTGAGCTTGAGCAGCGGCGACTGCTCGCGCCGCCAGATGCGCCCCGCGCCCGGCGGGTGAGGGTCGACGAGCGTGATCTGCACCGGCGCGTCCGCGCGCGTGCGCCGCGCGAGCAGACGCTCGATCAGCATGACCGCGCGGGGGCCCGCGCCGAGCACCACGAGTCGCGAGGGCTGCACGCTCATCGCACCGGAGCCGCCACCGGGGGCAGCCCCAGCAGGTCGTGCAGCGTCGCGCCGTCACCGTACGACCGGCGGTACGAACCGCGTTCCTGCAGCAGCGGCACGACGCGATCGGTGAACTCGTCGAGGCCGTGCGGGGTGACGTGGCCGACCACGGTGAAGCCGTCGGTCGCGCGCTCCTGGACGTACCGATCGATCTCGGATGCCACGTGCTCGGGCGTCCCGACGAAGGTGTGCTTCGCCGTCAGACGGATGACGAGCTCGCGGATCGACAGCCTCTCTTCGGCGGCGAGGGCGCGCAGCTGGTCGATCCGCGCGCGGATCGCCGCGTGGCGTCCCGCGAAGCCCTGTGCGGTCTCGGCGCCGGTGTCGGGATCGACGTCGGGCAGCGGGCCATCAGCGTCGTACCCGCTGAAGTCGCGGTTCCAGATCTGCTCGAGATACGTGATGGCGGTCTGCGGCCGCACCTGGGCCAGGGCGATCTCGCGCGAACGCTCGCGGGCCTCGTCCGCCGTGTCGCCGAGCACGAAGGTCGCCGCGGGCAGGATCTTGAGCGAATCCTCGTCGCGGCCGCGGGCGGCCAGCCGCCCCTTCACATCGCGGTAGAACTGCTGCGCGTCCGCGAACTCGGTGTGCAGCGAGAAGATGACGTCGGCGTGGTCGGTGGCGAAGTCGCGCCCGTCGGGGGAGTCCCCGGCCTGCACGATCACGGGGCGCCCCTGGGGGGAGCGCGGCACGTCGAACACCGCGTCCACGTCGAACAGGCGGCTCTCGTGCCGCACGCGCGCGATGGCGTCGTCGCGCAGGAACGCCCCCGACTCGGCATCCGCCACGACCGCGTCGTCACGCCACGACGACCAAAGCGCCTTCGACAGCGCCGCGAACTCGGATGCGCGCACATAGCGATCGGCGTGGTCGAGGTACCCGCCGCGGCGGAAGTTTGCGCCGTGGAAGGCGTCCGAGCTGGTCACGGCGTTCCACCCGGCCCGTCCGTTCGACAACAGGTCGAGCGTGCCGAGCTGGCGGGCGAGCTCGTACGGCTCGTTGAACGTGGTGTTGAGCGTGCCGACCAGGCCGATGTGCTCGGTCACGGCGGCCAAGGCGGTCAGGATCGCGAGGGTGTTCGGGCGACCGGCGACGTCGAGATCGTGCAGCTGCCCGCGGTGCTCGCGCAGGCGGAGCCCCTCGGCGAGGAACAGGTAGTCGAAGAACCCGCGCTCGGCGGTGCGGGCGAAGTGCTCGAACGACGAGAAGTCGATCTGGCTGCCCGCGCTCGGGTCGGTCCAGACGGTGGTGTTGTTCACGCCGGGGAAGTGCGCGGCGAGATGGATCTGACGGCGGGTCATGCGCCGACCTCCTGACGGGCGAAGCGGCTGGAAGGACGCGGCAGGCCGAGGCGCTCGCGCAGCGTGGGCTCGCCGCCGTCGGGCGACAGGATGCCGGCGGCCCGCGCCCGCGGCACCACCTGTTCGGCGATGGCGACGAGGTCGGCCGGAAGGCGAGCGGGGCGCAGGCGCACCCCGTCGACGCCGGCGTCGACGAGCGCGCGGACCTCGTCCACGACGTCGTCGGCGGTGCCCACGACGACCCGCGCGTCGGTGGTGATCGGCGCGCGCTCCTCGAGCCGCGCCCACGTCTCGGCGGCCTCGGCGCGGCTCGGGGCGACGAGCACGAGCAGGTCGGCGAAGACCCGCAGGGGCTCGACCTCGTCGCGCACCTGGGCCGCGGCATCCGCCAGTTCGTTCCGGATGCCGCCCACCCCGCCCGCGTCGCGCGGGGTGACGAACACCAGGTCGGCGTGCGCCGCCGCGAAACGGTACGGGACGCCCTGGTGCGCGAGGGCGGTGACGAGCGGCTGGCCCTGCGGGGAGCGGGGCACGATCGAGGCGCCCGTGACCGAGAAGAACTCGCCCGCGAAGTCGACGCGGTGCACGCGCTGGCGGTCGAGGAACTTACCGGTCTCGAGGTCGCGCACGATCGCGTCGTCCTCCCACGAGTCGGCGAGACGGCGGATGACGTCGGCCACCTCGCCCGCCTCGCGGAACGCGGCGAGCAGCGCGGGGTCGTCCTCGACGCGGCCCGAGGTCGGCAGGCCCGTCGGGCCCTCGGCGCGACGCCCGAAGTTCGCGCGCTCCTGCGGGGTCGACCCCGCGACCAAGCGAACGCCCGCGCGGCCCCGGCTGACGTGGTCGAGGGTCTGCAGCCCCGTCGCGATGTGGAAGGGCTCGGGGTGCGTGGTGGTCACGGTCGGAACGAGCCCGAGCCGACGGGTCGCGGGGGCGAGGAACGACGACAGCAATACCGCATCGAGGCGTCCACGGGCGCGGTCGCGGCGGGTCTCGGCATCCGCCTCGGGGGAGCGACCGCCCAGCGAGAGGGCGTCCTCGATCGTCGCGAAGAGCACACCGGCGTCGTCGGCAAGACGCGCGAGGTCGCGCCAGTACCCGGCCGAGGTGAGCTCGGTGGGGCGGGCGGTGGACTCGCGCCAGGCGGCGGGATGCCAGCCGGCGCCGTCCAGGGCGACGGCGAGGTGGGCGCGGTGCGACATGGGGCTCCTTCTCTCGAGGGGTGCTGACCACTGTCGCCGGGCACGGGGCGGGTCTCAACGCGCGTCGTCACACAACGCCTCACGGCGTCACGAAAGGCCACGAGCCCGTCGGCGGGTCGAGCGGAGTGTCGGGGGTGCCGGGGTGCCCGGAGCGCCGGGGGCCCGGCAGCGCGCGAGCTGCGGGGTGCGCCCGAGAGGCGCTCACGCTCCGCGAGGTGCATGAACTCCGCGATGTGCGCGAACTCCGCGCGACTCGACCCGTGCCGACTGAGGTTGCGCTCATCGCGGAGGTTGCGCACGGCGGTGGGAGGCCCGGCATCCGGGACCGCGCGTCAGATGGCGGCCGCCCGCCAGCCCAGCAGCGGCCCCAGCCGTCCCGCGATGTCCTCGAGGATCTGCGCGTAGTCGTCGGGGGCGAAATCGAACGGCAGTGCGAACGCGACCTCGTCGACCTCGGGGTAGGACCGCGACGACAGCAGACGCTCGGCGATCTGCTCGGACGAGCCGACGAGATCTTCGGCGAACAGCAGCCCGCGGGGACCGTGCGGGATGCCGACCCGCCCGCGCCGCGCGTCGGCGTAGGCCACGTAGCGGGCACGCTGCTCGGGGGTGGCCGAGTCGGTGGGGATCACGACCAGGCCCTGCGACACCCGGGCCCGCTCGCCGTCGGGATGGGCGTCACGGTAGAGCCGGATCTGCGCGTACTGCTCGCGGTCGAAGTCGGTCGTCTCGCCCGCCTGCACCACGCTGCTGGTCAGCAGGTGGAAGCCGTTCCCGGCCGCCCAGCCGGCGGATGCCGCGCTACCGGCGCCGTACCAGAGCCGTTCGGACAGGCCCGCGGCGTGCGGTTCGACCCGCTCCGAGTACTCCTCGATCCCCTCGGTGCCGGCGCGGGCGCTGACCGCGTCTCCGGCGATGAAGCGACGCAGGCGCGCGAGGCGCTCGTAGCCGAAATCCTCGTACTCGACCGTGTCGGGGTACAGGGCGTGGGCGACGTCGTCGAGCCGCGGTGGCGGCCCCACCGAGAATCCCGGTTCGAGCCGCCCGCCCGACAGGACGTCGACCGTCGCGAGGTCCTCGGCGAGCCGCAGCGGGTTCTCCCATCCGAGCGGGATCACGGCGGTGCCGAGCCGGATGCGACTCGTGCGCTGCGACGCCGCAGCGAGAACCGCGACGGGGGAGGAGATGCCGTACTGCAGGTGCCGATTGCGCAGCCACGCGCTGTCGAAACCGAGGCGTTCGCCGCGCTCGATGATCGACAGCGTGGTCTCGTGCCCGGCGCGCGGATTCTCGCGATCGAAGAGGCCGATGGTGAGGAAGCCGAGAGAGCGGAGGGCGCGGGTCACCCCGCCACGCTAACGGCGCCGGCGACCGATCGAGGCCGCATCGTCACGGTCCGTCATCGCCGGGCCGAGCGGGCGTGGGAGGGACCGCATGCCGTCGCCGAGGATGGCATCCGTCATCGATGAGACCGGCACGCACGGGAGAGCCGATCCGCGACTGAGCGGCGTTCGATGAGCCCGGGCGGAGGAGCCGCCCAAACCCGCGGGACTTCGAAACAGAACCGCTATCCGTTCGACGTCGTCTCGAAACGCCCCGTCGTTCTACTGGGATGCATGGACAACGCCTCAGCGCTCGCACCGGTGGACCGTGAGAAGGTCTCGACCCGTGTCAGCCTAGCCTGCTCGGCGTCCGCAGCGACGCCCCCGTACGCCGCACGGGCGGGGCCGGACCCAGCGACGACGGCCACTTCGTCGTCGACGGTGACGGGGCGGCCATCCCCCTCAATCCGAACAGTCCGTACGTGATCACCGCCTCCGGGCGACTCACCCGCGACGGCGCCGATCTCGGGTTCGACGTGGCCCCGGTGGTACGCCCCCAGTTCTACGATCTCGAGACCGCCGAGGGCGTGTCGTACGAGAAGATCGCGAAGCTCCACGGCAAGAACGTGCTCGCGACGACGGTCGTGCAGACATGCGTCCGCTACGACGAGAGCGAGCGCTGCCGCTTCTGCGCGATCGAGGCCTCGCTCGATGCGGGCACCACCATCGCGGTCAAGACGCCCGCGATGCTCGCCGAGGTCGCCGAGGCGGCCGTCCGCCTCGACGGCGTGACGCACATGGTCATGACCACCGGCACCTCGAACGGCTGGGACCGGGGCGCCAAGCACCTCGCCCGGTGCGTGCGCGCGGTGAAGGCGGCGGTGCCGCAGCTCGAGATCCAGGTGCAGTGCGAACCGCCCGCCGACCTGCAGGCCATCACCGATCTGTACGACGCGGGCGCCCGGTCCATCGGCATCCATGTCGAATCGATGGATGACGAGGTGCGCCGACGCTGGATGCCGGGCAAGTCCCGCGTGAGCATGGACGAGTACCGTGCCGCGTGGCGCGAGGCCGTGCGGGTGTTCGGCTGGAACCAGGTGTCGACGTACCTCATCGTCGGCATGGGGGAGGACGCCGACGAGGCGGTCGAGGGCGCGCGCGAACTCATCGAGATGGGCGTCTACCCCTTCGTCGTCCCCTTCCGGCCGTTGAAGGGAACGCTCGCCACCGACGTCGACAAGGTTCCGGCCCCGCACCGCGCGGTCGTCGATGACATCACCTCTCGGGTCGCGGGACTGCTGCACGAGGCGGGGATGCGCGGCGAGGACCAGAAGGCCGGCTGCGCCGCCTGCGGCGCGTGCAGCATCCTGAAGACGGCGGGCGCGTGATGTTCGACGTTCCGGTGCTGACCGGGGCGCCCCGGCTGCAGCAGGCACCGGCTTGGGTGATCCGGGTGGCGGATGCCGTCGACATCGCCGCCTATCGCTCGATCCGGCGCGACGTGTTCGTCGGCGAACAGGGACTGTTCGCTGGCACCGACCACGACGACATCGACGACGACCCCCGCACCGTGGTGCTCGTCGCGGCCACCGCCGCGGGCGAGGTACTCGGCGGGGTGCGCCTCGCCCCCGCCACCGCCCGCGACATCGGCTGGTGGACGGGCGGTCGTCTCGTCGTGCGTCGCGGTGCCCGGCAGGCCGGTGGCATCGGCTCGGCGCTCGTGCGGGCGGCCTGCCGTGAGGCGGTGAGCCGGGGTGTGCTGCGCTTCGACGCCACGGTGCAATCGCGCAACGAGCCCCTGTTCCGCCACCTCGGGTGGGTGCGCTGGGGCGAGACCGTGATCGGCGGCGCGCCGCACGTGCGGATGCGCTGGGCCATCGACCGCATCGCCGACCTCGTCGGGGCGATGAAGCTCCCCCTCGGCGACGTTCTCTCCGGCATCCGCGACGACCATCCCGAAGCCCTCGGCGGGGACGGTTGGGTGGGTGACGACGGCGCGCTGGTGTCGGGCACCGACGTGGTGGTCGCCACTGACGCGATCCTGCCCGCGCTGATCGACAAAGACCCCGAGTGGGCCGGCTGGTGCGGCGTGCTCGTCAACGTGAACGACCTGTCGGCGATGGGCGCGCGGGCGGTCGGACTGATGGATGCCGTGTCGGCCGCCACCCCGTCGGCGGTGCGCCGGATCGTCTCGGGGCTGCGCAGCGCCGCCGTCGCGTGGGACGTGCCGGTGCTCGGTGGGCACACGCAGGTGCGCGGTGCGGCGTCGCTCGCGGTGACGGCGCTCGGGCGCACGACCGCGCCGATCCCCGGCGGGGGCGGACGGATCGGGGACCGACTGGGCTTGACCGTCGACCTGCACGGCCGCTGGCGGCGCGGGTTCGAGGGGCGCCAGTGGGACTCCACCTCGACCCGCACGGGGGAGGAGCTCCGGCAC
>NZ_QAJB01000290.1:0-12728 GCF_003061325.1 Microbacterium sp. HMWF026 | reverse complement strand
CCCGCGCCCAGATCACGTCACGTCGGCGAGATCACACGAATTTCCGCGTGCCTTCGACCATGCCACGTGATCTCGCGCGCGGATGGCCGGACGAGCGTCGCCCACTCACCGGGCCGGCTCGACCCCGAACGCCGCGAGGCGCGCAGCCAGAGCTTCCGGCGTGGCGATGTCGAGAAAGCCACCCCGACAGACTTTCCAACCCGTCACCGCGCGAATCCAGTCTTCGCGACGCTTCACCTTCAGCAGGACGTCATCGGCGGACATCCCGCCTCGCATCTTCGGGTCGCTGTACTTCCCCGCGCCGTCGAACTCCCAGAAGACCTGTTCGTTCGGCAGCGCGATATCGGCGTAATACAGACTCCCTCGCGGCCCCGCTACTGCCATCTGAGGCTCGACGGTGTAGCCCAGCCGAACGAATTGCACCCGACTCACACTCTCACCGACGGACTCCGCTCGACCGTCGGCGAAAGCGATCACGCGCCGAGCCTGGACGATGCCGCGGGCACCCGGCGCACACCGCGTTCGCTCGGACATCCGGTCGCGCCACTCCTCTTGCGCGACCGGGTCGAAGGCGCGACCGTCGACGCACACTCTCCGCAGGGCCCCGTCGGCGCACGCGAGCGCCGTCTCGAACGGCCCGGTGCGAGCCACGTCGAAGACGGTGCGCTGCAACGACGTGCACAGAATGCCGTCGACGTCGACGATGTCGTCATCCGCGAGCCTGCCCTGGTGACGCTGCAAGCCGGGCCTGCTCGATGCTCGGCGACCTCCCGCCAACGTCACCTGGATCGGTTGCTCCACGAAGCGGTAGAGAGGCAGACCGTGCAGCACTGCAGCAGACAGATGAGAGACGATCGCCGACCCGCCGCGCATCTGCTCCACGGCCGCAACGACTCGCATCCGGTGTTGCGCCGACGGCAGGAGCTCGGCGAAAGGCGTCCGTGAGACGTAGGAGTCACGTTGCAGACGCACGAGCGCTCCTGACCCGTTCGCCCGTCTCAGCTCGCCCGATGCGACATCGCGCTCGACGAGCTGCGAACGCGTGTGAAGTGCGCGTCGAGCGCCTTGGATCGTGAGGTCGTTCGGCATCCATCGACCCTGCCTGTTTCCCTCGGCGACCGGCTCGTCGATTTATGATTCCGTGGCCTCCGGCAGCCTCCGGGCCTCTGGGGAGGAGCCCCTCCCCCTTGCGGCCCGTCGGCGCAGGTCACGCGGCGTGGCGCCCCGACGTGCCGGCGGTGGGCAACCAGATCACGTGACCTCGACCGCGCCACAGACCGTTGCGTGTGCGCTCGCCCACATCACGTGATCTGGGCGAGCGTCGTCAGCCTGAGCCCCGAGAGGACACGTCACGGACGCCGCCTCGCCTCACGAAACGCGCGGCTCGGGCAGCAGGGCGCGGGTCATCCGCACGATGCGCGCGGGGGTGCGCGCCCCCAGCCACACCGTGCACACGGCGTCGTCGCCGCACGCCCACTCGGCGCACCAGGCGTGGATCGCCTGCGCCAGTCGCTCGCCGCGGGGGCGCAGCTCGCCGTCGAGCGTCCGGTCGAGCCAGCTCACGCGGCCCTCGCCCGCGTCGATCACGCCGAGCTGCGCGGACCCGCAGATCTCGACGATGACGGTCAGGTGTGCAGCGGGAGACAGGGCTGCCGCGATCCGCTGCATCTCGGGCACGTTGCGCGCGTCTCCACCGAGCAGCACGGCCCCCTCGAGCTCGCTCCACAGGCCGCCGTCGGGGCGGCGCAGCACGCGGGGGTCGAGGGCCATGGGTCGAATTTAGGGCACCCTTACCTGGATGACAAGACCCCGGATGCCGACGCGCCGCGCCTCGCAGGCACTCCCGAGCGTCGCGGGGTTAGGGTCGAACGCATGTCCCCCGAGCTCGTCGCGTCGCGCAGCGCCGACCTCGACGCCCGGATCGTGGCCGACTCCCGCGACCGCGTCGCCTGGATCCGCGCTCGTTCGCGCGGCATCACTGCGACCGACGTCGCGGCCCTCACCAGCGCGAACGCGATCGCCCGGGCCGCGGACGCGAAGCTGATGGGCTCGAGCTTCTCGGGTAACGCCTACACCGCGCACGGACGCCGCCGCGAGCCCGAGATCGCCGCCTGGGTGGCCGCGACGCACGGCATCCGCCCCTCTTCCGCGCTGTACCACGCGGTCGTCGAGAAGCGTCATCTAGCGACCCCCGACGGTGTCGTCGTCGACGGCGAGGGACGCATCGTGCTCGCCGAGATCAAGACGACCAACAAGGCGTGGCGGTCCATCCCCAAGACGTACATGCGGCAGATCTGGTGGCAGCAGCACGTGCTCGGCGCCGAGCGCACCCTCGTCGCCTGGGAGCAGCACGACGGATTCGTCCCCCTGCACGACGAGCCGCGGTGTCAGTGGATCGACCGCGACGAGCGCGAGATCGCCAAGCTCGTGGGCCTGGCGACCTCGCTGATCGACGAGTTGTACCGGCGCACCATGGAGGCGCGTCGCCCGGCACCGGCTCGACACGAACCCTCGGAGAGGTATCGCGCGCTCGCTCTGCTCGATTAATGGTTGACGCAAGTCAAGTAAGAGGCGTATCGTTGACATCAGTCAACTAATCGCGCCATCGTCGTCGCGGCATCCTTCTTCTCCGTGGAGTTCCGCATGACCACCGCTTCCTCCGAGACCGCCGCCCCGCGGCGCGTGCTCCCGGCCCTCATCGGGCTGCTGCTCGGCACCTTCGTGTCGATGCTCGCCTCGACCGTCGTCTCGACGTCGCTGCCCGTCATCGTGCACGACCTGTCGGGCGACCAGAACGCCTACACCTGGGTCATCACCGCGACCCTGCTCACCACCGCCATCTCGACCCCGATCTGGGGCAAGCTCGCGGACCTGTTCGATCGCAAGGTGCTGATCCAGATCGCCATCGCGGTCTTCGTCCTCGCCACCGCGGCCGCGGGCTTCTCGCAGAACACCGAGATGCTCATCGCGTTCCGCGCCGTACAGGGTATGGGCGCGGGCGGTCTCGCCGCCCTCAGCCAGGTGATCATGGCCGACATCATCAGCCCTCGCGAGCGCGGTCGCTACATGGGCCTGTTCGGCGCCGTGATGGCCGTCGCCACCGTGGGCGGCCCTCTGCTCGGCGGGGTCATCACCGACGCGTTCGGCTGGCGCTGGAACTTCTTCGTCGCCCTGCCCTTCGCCGTCGCCGCCCTGCTCATCCAGCAGCGCACCCTGCACCTGCCCGCGCGAGCCAAGCGCGCGGTCAAGATCGACTACCTCGGCATCGTGCTGCTGTCGGCGGCCGTCTCGCTGCTGCTCATCTGGGTCACCAATGCCGGTAAGACCTTCGACTGGGCGAGCGTCGAGACCCTGGTGATGGTCGGCGGCGCCGTCGTCGCCGCGGTGCTGTTCGTCGTGGTCGAGCTGCGCTCGTCCGAGCCGCTCGTGCCGCTCACCCTCTTCCGCGACGCCACCTTCACCCTCGCCACGATCGCGTCGATCGCGACGGGCCTGGCGATGTTCGGCACCTCGGTCTTCCTCAGCCAGTACATGCAGATGGCCCGCGGCGCCACGCCCACCGAGGCCGGCGTCATGACGATCCCGATGATCGGCGGACTGCTGGTGTCGTCGATCGTCGTGGGCGCACTCATCTCGCGCTTCGGTCGGTGGAAGCCGTTCCTCATCGTCGGCGGGGTGCTGCTGATCGCGGGGTCCTTCCTGCTGTCGACCATCCACTACGACACCGACTTCGCCCTCGTCTCGCTCTACATGGCTCTGCTGGGCGCCGGCGTCGGAATGACGATGCAGAACCTCGTCCTCGTGGTGCAGAACACCGCGAACCCCGCCCAGATGGGTGCGGCGAGTTCGGGCGTGACGTTCTTCCGGAGCCTCGGCGGCACCATCGGCGTCTCGGTCATGGGTGCGGCGCTGGCGAGCATGGCCACGAGCCTGTTCACCGATCGCGCCGATGATCTGCGCACGGCCATCATGGGCCTCGGCGCCGGTGGCGCCGCTGTCGCCGAGAGCCTGCAGTCGGGCACGATCCCGCAGGTGTCGATGCTGCCTGAGAGCGTGCGCGTGATCGTCGAGGACATCTACGCACAGTCCATCGCGCACTCGTTCCTCATCGCGGTTCCCGTCGCGGTCGTCAGTCTCATCGCGATCCTGTTCCTGCCCAACCGTCCGCTCACCCGCATGACCACGAGCGAGCGCGTGGCCGCCAGCGAGGCCGACCTCGCCACGGTGTCGGTCCCCGAGGCCATGGCCACCCTCTCGGCGACCGGCACGGTACGGACCCCGGATGCCGGATCCCCGCGCCGTGCACACCGCGACGCCGGGATGGGAGAAGATGTCTGACGTGATGAGCGACGTGGACGATGACCGCCGTGAGGCCGTGCAGGCCCTGGAATCGTCGTTCTCGGAGCTCATGACCGTGTTCCGCCGCTTCGTCTCGGAGGCGGCGGAACGGGTCAGTCCCGGCATGCTCCCCGCGACCTTCAAGGCGCTGTCGGTCGTCAGCCGCTTCGGTCCGCTGACGCTCTCGGCGCTGGCCGAGCGCCTGGCCGCCGACAAGGGCTTCCTGAGCCGCGGGATCAGCGAGCTCGAGGACCTCGGTCTCGTGACCCGGACGCCCGACCCCAACGACGGCCGCTCACGGCTCATCGCCGTGACCGAGCTCGGCCACGCACGTCTCGCCGAGGCCCGGGCCCCGCACGAGAGCCGTCTGTTCGAGGCCATCGCCGACTGGTCGATCGACGACATCCGCCACCTCTCGACGCTCCTGCACGCGCTCGCGGTCGGCGAAGTGCCCGCGCGCGACTGAGCGGCGCCGGGGCTGCGGCACCCACGGATCGGGCTTCGCGCCACGGTGACGGAGCCGAAACACCGCCGAGACAATGGCGCGCTTAGCTGGGATCACGCGCGGCGGAGTCGCCGCGTGGCGGCCCCGGCGAGAGAGAGCGCACGATGAGATTCCGATCGACGCGTCCCGAGACAGCCCTTCTTCCCGCTCCGGCGGTGCCCGACTCGATGCGGGCCGTCGTGTTCGACGATCCCGGCTCGACCGAGGTGCTGCGCACCGCGGAGGTGCCCGTGCCGACGCCCGTGCTGAGCGAAGTGCTCGTGCGGGTGGTCGCCGCGGGAGTGAACCCCATCGACGCCAAGACGCGAGCGGGCCGTGGACTGTCGGCGGCGATCGAGCAGAGCCCGTGCGTCCTGGGCCTGGACGTGAGCGGCGTGGTCGTGCGCACGCCCTTCGACGCGCACCCGTTCCCGGTGGGCACTGAGGTGTACGGCATGGCCGCGGTCCCCCGCACGCCCGGGGCGTACGCCGAGTACGCCGTCGTGCCCACCCTCTCGCTCGCGCGCAAGCCCTCGTCGCTGTCGCACGTCGAGGCCGCGGGCGTCCCGGTCGCCGCGCTGACGGCGTGGGGCGTCATCGTCGAGACGGCCCTCGCCCACCAGGGTCAACGCATCCTCGTCCATGCCGGCGGGGGCGGCGTGGGCCACTTCGCGGTGCAGTTCGCCACGTACTTCGGCGCCCACGTGATCGCGACCGGCTCGGGACGCACCCTGGACTGGCTGTCCGAGCTCGGCGCGGCGCAGGTGGTCGACTACACGTCGGAGCGCTTCGAGGACGTCGTCGAGCCCGTTGACGTCGTCGTCGATCTGGTCGGCAACGTGGCGGACGACACCGGCACCCGCTCACTCGATGTGATCAAGCCCGGCGGGCTGCTCATCGAGGTGCCGACCGGCGCGTGGCCCGGGTTCCGCGAGGCCGCCGCGGCGCGCGGCATCCGTTCCACCGATTACAAGACGATCCCCGACGGCGGCGCCCTCGCGACGATCGCGCGACTGCTCGACTCCGGCGCGGTGCGAGTGTACGTCGATCGCGTGTTCGACCTGGCAGACGCCGCCGCCGCGCACACCGAGCTGGAGCGGGGCCACACGCGCGGCAAGATCGTCCTGCACGTCAGCGACGACTGATCAGGCCGCGAGGCGGCGGCGCCCCTCGTCGACGACCTCGTCGGCCACCTCGTCCAGGAGCGGCGAGGTGAGGTTCCACCGTTGCCAGAACAGGGGCACGTCGACCGGGTCCGCGGCGAGCCGCACGAGGGATCCGTCGGCGAGGCCCCGCTCGGATTGGAAGCCGGGGAGCAGCCCCCACCCCAGGCCGAGCTCGATCGCGGTGGCGAAGTCCTGCGAGGCGGGCACGCGGTGCCGCGGCGGCGCCGCGGCCGAGACACCGCGCCGCATGAGCCAGCGGGTCTGCAGGTCGTCGCGACGGTCGAAGTCGACGAGCGGGGCGTCCGCGAGTGCCTCGGCGTCCGCGCCGCGCGCGAACCAGCGGGCGGCGAAGGCGGCGGTGGCGACCGCCTCGTAGCGCAGGATGCCGAGCCGGCTGACGCGGCATCCCGCCACCGGCGTCTCGCGCGAGGTCACCGCCGCCATGACGGTGCCCGACTCCAGCAGGCCGGCCGTGAAGTCCTGGTCGTCGCGGTGCAGGTCGAAGACGACCGCGCGCCGGGCGGCGACGCGCGCCAGCGGCGGCAGGAACCAGGTCGCGAGCGAGTCGGCGTTCACGGCGAGTGGAAGGGATGCCACGGCACCGCCCTCCGCGCCGATCGCGGCGAGGGCGTCGTGCTCGAGCAGCGCGAGCTGGCGCGCGAGACGCACGACCGCGTCCCCGGCTTCGGTGGCTCGGACGGGCTTGGAGCGGACGAGCAGCACCCGCCCGAGCTGATCCTCGAGCGCACGGATCCGCTGGCTCACCGCGGACGGGCTGACGTGCAGGCGGCGGGCGGCGGCATCCAGGGTCCCCTCCTCCACCACCATGGCGAGGGTGCGGGCGAGATCCAGCGGGATCGACATGAAGCGATGCTAATGCTGCTGCAGAATCCTGAGCTGTCCTTCGGATAAGCGCCCGCCTATCGTCGTCATCGTGCTTCCCTCCGTCCTCGCCGGTCTCGGACTCGGCTTTTCGCTCATCGTCGCCATCGGCGCTCAGAACCTGTTCGTGCTGCGCCAGGGCATCCGACGCGAGCACGTCCTCGCCGTCGTGGCCGTGTGCGCGATCTCGGACGCGGTGCTCATCCTGCTCGGGGTCTCGGGCGTCGGCCTGGCGCTGCAGGCCGTGCCGTGGCTGCTCGTCGCGGTGCGCGGGGCGGGCGCCGCGTTCCTGCTCGGCTACGCGCTGCTCGCGGCGCGTCGAGCCCTGCGGCCGAACGGCCGGACCCTGCACGTCGACGCGGACTCCCCCTCCCCCGCGGCGGGCGCCGTCGCGGTGCGCACCCGGACCGGCCTGGCGGCGACCGTGGCGACCTGCCTGGCCCTCACGTGGCTCAACCCGCACGTCTACCTCGACACGGTGTTCCTGCTCGGATCCGTCGCGTCCACCCATGGCGAGGGGCGGTGGGGGTTCGCGCTGGGCGCGTGTCTGGCGAGCGTCGTGTGGTTCACCGCCCTCGGCTACGGGGCGCGCTACCTCGGACGCTGGCTCGACACCCCGCGCGCGTGGCGGATCGTGGATGCCGTGATCGCGGTCGTCATGCTCGTCCTCGCCGTGTCGCTGGTGCTGCCGCACTGACGTCCGCCGGAGCACGCATGATGGAGTGATGAGAACGGTGACGATCACGGTGAGCGGCCGTGTCCAGGGCGTGGGCTACCGCTACGCGCTGCAGCAGGAGGCGTCGAGGCGGAGAGTCGCCGGGTGGGTGCGCAACCGGCGCGACGGCCGGGTCGAAGCCCGCCTCGCGGGCGACGCCGACGCCGTCGAGGACGTCATCGCCTGGGCGCACGACGGCCCTCCCGCGGCGCAGGTGGACGACGTCGACGTGCTCGACGAGGCGTCCGAGATCTCGACCGGCTTCGAGATCCGACCGACCGCCTAGGCGGGCACCCCTGCCCGCAGTTCGGCGAGCACGTCGGCGGCGTCGTCGAAACGCGTGAGCCCCGCGGCCTGTCCGGCCCAGAGCGACAGGAGTTCACGGTCGCCGGATGCGGCCGCGGCCTGACGGAACACCCCGGTGAGCCAGTTCTGCGCCGGGAACGGCGCGATCTCGCCCGCCGCCTCGAGCTCGTGGACGGCGGTGTTCGGGATGCCGCGCGCCAGCCTGCCGCTCATCGCCCGGGTCAGGACGGTGTCGGTGTCCGCCGCACTCGCGATCGCGGCGCGATGGGCGGCCGTGGCCGCGGACTGCCTCGTCCGCAGGAACGCGGTGCCCACCTGCACGCCCGCCGCCCCGAGCGCGAAGGCGGCGGCGACGCCGCGGCGGTCGGCGATGCCTCCCGCGGCGATCACGGGGACGCCGACGGCGTCGACCACCTGGGGCACGAGCGCGAACGTCCCGACGAGCGACGCCGCCGCATCGCGCAGGAACGACACGCGGTGACCACCGGCCTCCATGCCCGTCGCGACGATCGCGTCGACCCCGGCCGCGTCGAGCGCGACGGCCTCGGCGACCGAGGTGGCGGTGCCGATGACGCGGATGCCGTGCTGTCGCGCGCGGGCGAGGGTCTCGGCATCCGGGACCCCGAACACCACGCTCAGCACGTCGGGCTTCGCCGCCAGGACGGCGTCCAGCTGCTCGTCGACGGCCGGCAGGAACGCCGCGGGAAGGGCGGGCCGGGCGATGCCCGCGCGGCGGAAGAGCGGCTCGGCGGCGTCCAGGGCCGCCGTCGCGTCGACGGTGTCGGGGGTGACCTCGTCGCCGCGCGGCATCCACAGGTTCACCGCGATCGGACGATCCGTCGCGGCCCGGAGCGCAGCGATCGTGTCGTGGATGCGCGGCGGCGCGTAGCCGTAGAGGCCGAAGGAGCCGAGTCCTCCCCCGTCGCTGACCGCGGCGGTGAGAGCCACCGACGACAGCCCACCGAACGGGCCGAGCACGATGGGGGCGTCGACGCCGAGCAGATCGGTCAGGCGGTCCACGGCGCTCAGGCGGGGTCGGGACCGTCGAGGGGACGCAGCAGACGATCGAGGAACCGGCGCGTGCGCTCCTTCTGCGGCGCGGTGAACAGCTGCGCGGGAGCGCCGCGCTCGACGATCACCCCGCCGTCGAAGAAGAGGACCTCGTCGGCGACCTGCCGGGCGAAACCGAGCTCGTGCGTGACGATGACCATGGTCCAGCCCTCGTTCGCGAGTTCGCGCAGGACCGTCAGCACCTCGCCCACCAGCTCGGGGTCGAGGGCGCTCGTCGGCTCATCGAAGAGCAGCAGCTGCGGCTCGAGCGCCAGGGCGCGGACGATGCCGACGCGCTGCTGCTGCCCGCCCGACAGCTCCGAGGGGTAGGCGTCGCGCTTCTCGGCGAGACCCACGCGGGCCAGCAGGCGCTCGGCCCGGGCCACGGCCTCCGCCCTCGGCACCCCGTGCGCCTGCACCGGCCCCTCGATGACGTTCTGCAGGACCGTCAGGTGCGGGAACAGGTTGTGGTGCTGGAACACCATCGCCGAGCGGTCCCGCAGGGCCGTGCGATCGGCCTTCGACACCTTCTGCGCGAAGTCCACGCGCGGACCGCCGTCGAACGAGACCACCCCGGCGTCGGGCGTCTCGAGCCCGTTCAGACAGCGCAGCACGGTGGTCTTGCCCGAGCCCGAGGGGCCGATCAGGACGAGCACATCGCCGCGGCGCACCTCGAGGTCGACGCCGTCGAGCACGCGATTGGCGCCGAAGCTCTTCTCGAGGCCGTGGGCGGCGAGCAGGGGGGCGGTGGGGTCAGTGGGCGACATGGCGGTCCAACCTCTTCTCCAGGGCGTTCTGGGCGAACGACAGCACGAGGCAGAACAACCAGTAGATCAACGCCGCCTCGAGGTAGACGGCCATGAACTCGTACGAGAAGGCCGCGATGTTCTGCGCCTGACGGAACAGCTCGGACACGAGGATCAGGGATGCCAGCGAACTGTCCTTGACGAGCGAGATGAAGGTGTTCGACAGCGGCGGCACCGACACCCGAGCGGCCTGCGGAAGGATGATCCGCGAGAGGGTCTTGCCGCGCGAGAGGCCGACGGTGTGCGCGGCCTCCCACTGTCCCCGCGGAACCGAGAGGATCGCCGCGCGGATGACCTCGGCCGCGTACCCGCCCACGTTCAGCGAGAAGGCGATGATCGCGGCGGGGAACGGATCGATCGTCAGACCCACCGCGGGCAGACCGTAGAAGATCACGAAGAGCTGCACGAGCAGCGGCGTGCCGCGGATGATCGAGATGTAGAAACGGGCGAACCCCGACAGCACGACGTTGGGCGACAGTCGCAGCAGCGCCATCAGCAGGGCGATCACCAGGCCGATGGCGAAGGATGCCAGCGACAGCGGGATCGTGCCCGTGATGCCGGCGAGGACCATCGGCCAGAACGAATCCAGCAGCAGCGTCCACAGGTCGTTCATGGGCCTCCTCTTGCCTGACGGACGAACACGCGCACGCGGGAGCGGATCATCCGCCTCTCACGCTAGGGGGTGCGAGGCGGATGATCCGCGGGGTTTACAGCGGGACGCTTACTGGGTGACGTCGGCGCCGAAGTACTTCTCGCTGATCTGGGTCAGCGTCCCGTCCGCGCGCAGCTCTTCGAGGGCGCCGTCGACGGCCTCGGCCAGCTTGTCCTGGCCCTTCTTGAACGCGAAGGCGCTCTCGGAGGTGTCCTCGGTCTCGGCGGCGATCTTCAGGCCCGTCGGGCTGTTCGTCTTCTCGTAGTCGAGGTAGGTGAGCTGGTCGTTGACGGTGGCATCCACGCGACCCTGCTTGAGCAGCGCGACGGCCTGCGCCCAGCCCTCGACGGCCTCGACCTGAGCGCCGCTGGAGGTGGCGAGCTCGTACCAGTTGCTGGTGAGCGACTGGGCCGTGGTCTTGCCCGACAGGTCGGCGAAGCTCGAGATCGAGCTGTCGTCCTCGGGGGTCACGATGACACCGCGCGAGACGGTGTAGGGCGCGCTGAAGGTGTACTTCTCTTGCCGCTCGGGGTTGATCGACACCTGGTTCGCGATGACGTCGAAGCGACCGGCATCCAGGCCCGCGAAGATCGCGTCCCACTGCGTCTCCTGGAACTTCACCTCGAGGCCGAGCTTGTCGGCGACGGCCTTCGCGATCTCGACGTCGAAGCCGGTGAGGTCGCCCGCGCCCTCGTGGTACGAGAACGGGCGGTAGGTGCCCTCGGTGGCGACGGTGAGGGTGCCGCCCGAGACCAGTCCGTAGTCGGCACCGGCCGCGGGGTCGGCCGAAGAGGTCGCACCGCCGCTGCAGGCGGTCAGCGCGAGGGCACTCAGGCCCAGGGTGGCGGCGAGGACGGTCAGACGACGACGGGGCATAGCTGTTCCAGACATGTGAGATCGGGGGTCGGATCGCGAAGCGCGACCCTCCAGCACAACACAACCGGGCGTGATGGTCTTCCCGCATGACGCTGTGTTGCACGTCCGTGCAGGGGGGGTGGGCCGTCGACACCGCGCCCGGGAACGCGAAAGCCCCGCCGGCACGGGGCGCGGCGGGGCTTTCGGTGACGAACGTCAGACGATGGCGTTGACGTCCAGCGGGATGCCGGGACCGAAGGTGGTCGACACGGCGCCCTTCTGGATGTAGCGGCCCTTCGAGCTGGACGGCTTGAGGCGGACGATCTCCTCGAGCGCGGCCTTGAGGTTCTCGTCGAGCTGCTCGGCCGAGAACGACGCCTTGCCGACGACGAAGTGCACGTTCGCGTGCTTGTCGACGCGGAACTCGATCTTTCCGCCCTTGATCTCCTCGACGGCCTTGGCCGGGTTGGGGGTCACGGTGCCGGTCTTGGGGTTCGGCATGAGGCCGCGGGGTCCGAGGACCTTACCGAGGCGACCGACCTGGCCCATGAGCTCGGGCGTGGCGACGGCGGCGTCGAACGAGGTGTACCCGCCGGCGACCTTCTCGATGAGCTCGGCGCCGCCGACCTCGTCGGCACCGGCGGCCAGGGCCGCCTCGGCCGCGGGACCGTTGGCGAAGACGATGACGCGCGCGGTCTTACCCGTGCCGTGGGGCAGGATGACCGTGCCGCGGACCATCTGGTCGGCCTTGCGGGGGTCGACCGAGAGCTTCAGCGCGACCTCGACGGTCGAGTCGAACTTCTTCGAGCCGGTCTCCTTCGCCAGGGCGACGGCCTCGGCGGGAGTGTAGAACGTGTCGGCCGCGATCTTCTCAGCAGCGGCGCGGAATGCCTTGGACTTGGTAGCCATTGTTATCTCCCTCAGTCCTCGACCGTGATGCCCATGGAACGGGCGGTGCCGGCGATGATCTTCGAGGCGGCCTCGATGTCGTTCGCGTTCAGGTCGGGCTGCTTCGTGGTGGCGATCTCGCGGACCTGCTCCTTGGTCAGCTTGCCGACCTTGGTGGTGTGCGGGGTGGGCGAACCCTTCGCGAGGCCGGCGGCCTTCTTGATGAGCTCTGCGGCGGGGGGCGTCTTCAGGATGAACGTGAAGCTGCGGTCCTCGTAGACGGTGATCTCGACGGGGATGACGTTGCCGCGCTGGGCTTCGGTCGCCGCGTTGTACGCCTTGCAGAACTCCATGATGTTGACGCCGTGCTGACCGAGCGCCGGACCGATCGGGGGCGCGGGGTTGGCCGCACCCGCCTTGATCTGGAGCTTGATCAGGCCGGTCACCTTCTTCTTGGGTGCCATATCCTTTTCCTCTCTCGAGCGGGGGCCTCGCGGCTCCCTCTCTCCCGCGACCCGGCGGTTCCGGGCAGCGGTCGTCGCGCGCGCGGACGCACGCAACCTCCTCATCATACGCGATGCCGGCC
>NZ_QAJB01000289.1:2442-8366 GCF_003061325.1 Microbacterium sp. HMWF026 | reverse complement strand
GCACGTGCTCTGGGCCTACACGCACGTGCCCGCGGGCAGTCCCGCCGATCGCGAAGAGGCGGTGGTCCGCCAGATCGAGCGCTTCGCCCCCGGGTTCCGCGACACGGTGCTGGCGTCGTCCTCGCGCACGGCCGTCGACATCGCGGCGTGGAACCCCAACTTCCCCGGCGGAGACATCTCGGCCGGTGCGCCCACGCTCACCCAGCTGCTCGGCCGGCCCGTCTACAGTCCCGACCCGTGGCGCACACCGATGCGCGGTGTCTACCTCTGCTCCTCGTCGGCGAGCCCCGGTCCCGGAGTGCACGGCCTCGCGGGGTGGCAGGCCGCCCTGAGCGCCCTGCGACACGAGTTCGGCACGCGCCTGCGCCCGGGGCTGGCTCCCCGCGACGACCAGCTCTTCACCGCGGCGCGCTGACGGTGCCCGAGGGTGACAGCGTCTTCCGTCTGCGACGCAGATTGGATGCCGCTACCCGCGGTTCCCTCGTGGTCGACGGCGAGGTGCGCTCCGGCACCGCCGCCGGCCGCTCTCTCGCCGGGGTGACGATCTCCGCGTACGACACGCACGGCAAGCACCTACTGACCCGCTTCGACGACGGTCGCACCCTGCACACGCACCTGCGCATGCAGGGCAGCTGGACGATTACGCGGGCGGGGCGGCGCCTGCCGACGGCGGTCCGCGATCAGGCCCGTGTGCGGATGCGACTGGCAGACGGGCGCGAGGTGTGGGGCATCGACCTGCCCGTGGTCGAGCTCGTGCCCACGGCGCGCGAAATAGACGCCGTGGGGTATCTCGGTCCCGATCCGCTGCGGGATGACTGGGATGCCGACGAGGCGGTGCGGCGCCTGTCGCGGCGTCCCGATCGACCCGTCGTCGCCGCGCTCCTGGATCAGACGCGGATGGCGGGCCTCGGCAACCTGTGGGTCAACGAGCTCGCCTTCCTGCGCGGCATCCACCCGTTCGCTCCCATCGGGGCGACCGACCTGCACGCGCTGGTGACGCTCGCCGCGCGGTGCCTGCGTCTGTCGGCCACCGTGCCGGGGATGTACCAGGTCACGACCGGCGACCGTCGCCGCGGTTCGTCGCACTGGGTCGTGGGGCGCGCCGGCCGACCGTGTCTGCGCTGCGGCACCCGGGTGCGGGTGCGCGACGAGGTCGCGAACGACCCGGAGCAGCGGCGGACGTGGTGGTGTCCGCGGTGCCAGCCCTCGCCGTCCGGCGCCGATGTCGGACCCCCGGAGTAGAACGGGACGATGGCCGTCCACCGAGAGAACCTGCTGCGCGTCACCCGCATCTACGCCGAGGACGCCGCGCTCGACCTCGAGCGCGGGCGCGAGATCGTGGCGCGGTGGCCCGAGGCCCGGATCGTCCCGATCGCCTCGCACTGGCAGATCCCCGAGGTGCACGGCGACGAGACGAACGTCGCCCGCTGGGTGCGGATCAAGACCGAGGCGTTGGTGCTGGGCGTCAAGAAGAGCGTGACGACGCGGGTCAACGGCCGCTCCGCCGACTTCATCGCCCCCTCGCTGTCGAACGGCTGCGCCATGGCGTGCGCGTACTGCTACGTGCCCCGACGCAAGGGGTACAGCAACCCCATCACGGTCTTCGCCAACATCGAGCAGATCACTCGGCATCTCGCCCGTCACGTTGCTGCGCGGGGCCCCAAGACCGAACCCAACCAGTGCGACCCCGAGGCGTGGGTCTACGACATCGGCGAGAACGGCGACTGCTCGGTCGACGCGATGATCAGCGAGAACGTGCGCGACGTGTGCGACCTGTTCCGCATGCTCCCCACCGCCAAGGCGTCGTTCGCGACGAAATTCGTCAACCGCGATCTGCTCGACTGGGATCCGGCGGGGCGCACCCGCATCCGCTTCTCGCTCATGCCGGCCGACACCGCGCGCGTGACCGACCTGCGCACCTCGCCGATGGCCGAGCGCATCGCGGCCATCAACGACTTCGTCGACGCCGGGTACGAGGTGCACGTCAACTTCTCGCCCGTGATCCTCACCCCGACGTGGGTGCGCGACTGGTCCGAGTTGTTCGATCAGCTCGACGCCGCCCTGCACCCGCGGGCGAAGGCGCAGCTCGCGTGCGAGGTCATCTTCCTCACGCACAACGAGGGGTTGCACGAGGTCAACCTGGGGTGGCACCCCAAGGGCGAGGATCTGCTCTGGACCCCCGCGATGCAAGAAGAGAAGAGGTCGCAGAACGGGGCGGTCAACGTTCGGTACCGGCATCCCCTCAAGGCCGAGAGTGTGGCCGCGCTCACCGCGCTCATCGCCGAGAAGCTGCCGTACTGCCGGGTGCGCTATGCGTTCTGAATGCGCCCGGACAGCGATCGACCCCGGGGCCGTGAGGCACCCGGGGTCGTCGGTCAGCTGATGTCGCCGGTGGGGGAGTCGTCCGTCGATGCGGCGTCGTCCGCGTCGCGCTGAGCGGCGGCACCCTCTTCGGGCGATTCGCTGCCCGCGCCGTTCGCGTCCTGGTCCGGGGCGTCGTCTGCGCGGCCGTCGTGCGGGGTCATGGGGTTCCCTTCGTCGAGTGGACTGCGACCGTGACACGGCTCGCCGGCCGTGTCCAGGGGGTCGACGCGCGGTCAGAGCGGGGTGACCCCGTACCGGGCGGTGAAGTCGGCGGTCGCGGCCTCTTCGAAGGCGTCGGCGTCGTCGCGCAGATCGCCCTCGGCGGTGCCGTTCACAGGTAGGGCGCCAGGGCGCCGGCGGTCAGGGCGAAGGCCAGGGCCGTCCCCCCGACGGCGGTGGCGGTCACGAGCGCGGCGCGCTCGAGGCGAGCCCGGTGCCGCGTGTTCGCGGGATGCGCCGTGGTGCGCAGGGACGACTTGGCCGTGTCGAGAGCGTCGTAGCGGCCGATCGGGATGCCGTGGGCATCGCGCGACACGAACCCGCCGGCGACGGCGTCGACGCACCCGAAGTATTCGCCGCCGCGGTGGGCGACCCAGTAGCCGGTGTCGACTGCGGCCCACGTCACGCGGGCAGAGGTGAGGGCGGTGGTGGCGGAGGACATGTCAGGCGGCGACCGAGAGCGAGCGACGGCGGGCGGCCGGGGCGGCGGCGCGGACCGGGGTGCGCGGCGCCGCGTCGGCGGCGGGGATCTCGGCGGTCAGGTCGACGACGAGTCCCGCGGAGGAGTTGGCCATGTCGGCCATGTTCTTCAGCGCGGTGGCGTTCAGCGACTCGGGCTCGGCGGAGTCGAAGACGAAGCGCAGCGGGATCGCGGGCTGCAGCCACAGGGTGGAACGACCGGGGGTGCCGTCGACGTGCGTCCAGCTGAGGGTGAAGCTCTCGGAGCGACGGAGCTTGGTGGTCGCGACCACCTTGAGGTGGGAGAGCAGGCGGTCGGGGATGGTGATCGACTCGGTAGACGTGCCGTAGAACAGGTGGCCCATGGGGAACTCCCTTCGGAAGCGATTAGCTGCGTGTAGAACATACTCGTTTAGTAACTAGTTTGTCTAACTATTTGTTTCGTTGTATAGTTGCGGGACGAGCGGGGAGGAGTGTGCCATGACAGACGTCGAAACCACGTCCCGCGAACCCGCCACCACGGCGCCGGACGACGAGGTCACGTACTGGTACGGCGACGAGCCCGCCGACCGTCGGCGTCGCAGCAAGGCCGTCCTCGAGGCACTGCGCATCTATCGCGCGGCCGAGGTCGCCATGCGGCGTCGCACCCGCGACTCGATGTCGATGGGCGAGAACGAGCTGCTCGTCCTGCGCTACCTGCTGCGCGACAAGTCGAGGCGTGTCCGCCCGGGCGAGCTCACCCGGTATCTCGGGTTGTCGACCGCGTCGACCACGGCCATCCTCGATCGTCTCGAGCGGTCCGGTCACATCGTGCGCAGCGCCAACCCCGACGATCGTCGGAGCATCTTCATCGAGTCGACGCCGCGCGCCGATGCCGAGGTGCGTCAGACCCTAGGCAACATGCACGATCGCATGCTCGCGGCCGTCATCGACATGACGCCCGACGAGTCGGCCGCCGTGGTGGCCTTCCTGCACCGCATGAGCGACGCCGTCGACGGTGTCGCGGTCGAACCGTCCGCGAACGAGACCCCGCAGATCGAGTCCCCGTGATCTACGTGCTCGTCGGCGGCCCGCGCGACGGACAGCACGTGGACGACCTGCCTCGCGGCTACCGCCTCTCGCTCGGCGATCCCCAGCCCGAACCCTTCGGGGAATTCGACACGGTGCGTGCGATCTGGTTCGAACTCGACGAGGCGATGTTCCGCAGCGCGCAGCGACGGGACTGAGTCGTACCCCACCCGGCGCGTCAGGGCAACCCGCGTGGATCGGCGGTAATCGTCGCGCAAGCTCGGACCATGAGAAGCGTGACCTATGCCGGTGAAACCGTGACGACCACCGACGACGTCGCGCAGTCGCTCGTCGAGCTGACCGCCGCGGTGGCGAAAGAGGGGCAGGCCGAGGCCGTGCACATCCCGATCGTCACCGACGAGAAGAAGGTCGCCCAGGCGGAGCTCGTCATCGGCGTCGGCAACGACGTGCTGTCCTCCCCGGTCGAATGGAACGACGAGGAACCGGACTTCTCGCGCGCCGCCGAGGAGCTGAAGAGCCACCGCCTGTTCCCGCGCCCGCACCTGCGCGCCGTGGAGCCGGATCGGGATGCCGACGGCGAGCCGATCGACTGGGACTTCGACCAGCCGACCCGGGCCTGAGACGTCACCCGACGTTCATCCGAGTTCATCCTCTCGGAGGATGTGTTCGTCCCCGCCCTCCCTCAGCATGGGGTGACGCCCGCGATCCGCGCGGGCGTCGAACGCCCGGAGTGGAGAGTCATGACGCCCGATCGCCACGGTGCCCTCGCACCCGCCCCCGTCGCGCCCACCGAGTCTCTCGACCCGAGAGAGCGCCAGCGTGCGTGGATCCGGCTCGCTAGGACCCGCCTCGCCGCCTTCGTCCGCAGTTCCGCGAGCGAGGTCGACCAGGCCACCCGAGAAGCCGAATCGGCGCTGCGGGCGGCGGTGTCGTCCGGAACCGGGATCGAGACCCTCTCGGCCGAGCTCGAGGTCAGCCCCCGGGCGTTGCGGGCGATCGTCGACGGATCGGTGCCGCTGCGCAGTCTCCACCCCGACGACAGCCTGCGTCCCGCCTGAGCGCGAACCGCGCAACCGCCCGCGCCGTCCGTGACGGGGTTACGCTCATCCCTGACGTGCGTGGCGAGGAGGCGGCGGGATGAGCGAGCGCAGATTCGAGTGGGGCGGGCTCAGCGCCGACCGCGCCGACTACGTCACGGCCGCCGAAGCGCTCGCCATGCTCGAGGTCCTCGTCATCGCTCAGGCGGATCTGGCGGTGACGACCGAGCTGCGAGACGGTGCGGCCTGGGCGCGGTTCTCGCGCGGTGACCGGTGGGCGTTGGTGTCGACGCCCGGCTCGCGGTGGTTCTCGGTCGAGACCGACACGGGCCACCGCATGCAGCTCGTCGACGCGTCCTCGTCCAAGGATCAGAGCGCGCAACTTCTCGCCGTCTACGTCGACGTGGCCGAGGCGTACGTCCGCGGCGACGCGGCGCCCGCCCCCGGCCGCGGGCTGGGCGGCTCGATCGTCGCGGTCGACGTCGACGGGCGTGAGGTCATGCTGCGGATGCCGTTCACCCGCCGCGTCCGCGCCCTGTTCCACCACTAGGCCCGATGGGCGCGGCCGGTCAAGCCGGTACGGGCTGAGGGCGGTCGTTGCGAGGCTGGGATCCCCGCAACGAGAGGAACATCATGAGCGATCAGCGCGACGACACGACCCCCGACGAGTCGGCGGACCTCGGCGACGACCCCACGGTCAAGCCCAGCCAGGAGAACGACGTCGACGAAGAAGCCAAGGCCCCGTCCAAGGACGACCCGAACGCCGACCACCAGGCCACCGGAATCGGTGTCATCGGCGACGAGTGACGCCGCGCG
>NZ_QAJB01000289.1:0-2432 GCF_003061325.1 Microbacterium sp. HMWF026 | reverse complement strand
GGTTTCCGGTACCAAAGGTCGCAGGTTCGATTCCTGTCGAGGGCACTCCACCACATGACGAAGCGCCGCCCACTCGGGCGGCGCTTCGTCGTCCATCCGGCCGATCAGCCCCGGCGTGCGCGCGACGGTGTGCGGGCGTAGACCTCGCTCCAGGTCGGACCGCCCTCCGCCCACAGCGGGCCCGGGTCCGCGGCGCGCAGTCGACGTGCGTCGTCGCGCAGCGGCGAGAGCGAGGGCTCCCACGAGGCGAGATCGTGGATGCGCCACGACTCGTGCACGCGACGGGTGAAGCGGCGCCCACGCCACTCCATCACCACCCAGGGCAGCAGCCACACGACGGCGCCGACCGCGGCGCTCGTGTCGGTCCCGGTGAGCTGGTGCGCGGCGACGGCGGCCGCGATGCCGAGCAGGAACCCCGCACCGGGCCAGACCGTCAGCAGCGCCCACAGCAGCCGGTCGCGCGAGGTGGTGTCGGGCGGGAGCACCTGCAGGTGCTCGGTGACCATGCCGTGGCCGCCGACCCGGCATTCGTACGACCCCCACGCGCCGGTCTCGACGCGGGGGAGGCGGAGAGCATTCGTCGTCATGACCCCACGCTCGCCCGGTCGGGGCGCCCGCACGGCGATCCTGGCGGAATCCATGCGTCCGGCCGCCGCGGACCGACGGATTCCGAACGGCGCTCAGTCCTCGTCGGTGACCGCGCCGGTCGCCTCGGCCTCCTCGACGGTGTGGCGCGAGCCGAGCTCGTCGGCGACGGCGCGGCCCTGGTCGACGGCCTCCTCGCGGCTCGAGAAGCTCGCCGACAGCTCGGGGCGGCCCTCGACCGCGTTCTCCCACTGGCCGCGGTTGGATCGGGTGGTCACGTCGTTCTGAGTCATGGCATCCATGTCACACCCGGCGATCGCGAGCAGCCCCCGTCTTGACAGGCGTTGTCAAGACCGAGACGGGTTCCGGTGCCCTCTTGGGATGCTGGGGGAACTCTCGAAAGGGGTACACCATGAGCATCGGAGCCGGAATCGCGCTGTTCGTCATCGGCGCCATCCTCGCGTTCGCGGTCAACCTGCCGAACGACTACGTCAGCCTCAGCATGGTCGGCTACATCATGATGGGAGCAGGGGTCGTGGTCTTCCTCATCGGCGTCGTGCTGCTGGTGCGTCGTCGCCAAACCGACACGGTCACCCGCACCGAAGGAGTCGGGGGCGCCCAGGTCACCCGTTCGACCACGCGCTCCTCCAACGACGACCTCGTCTGACGACTTCGGGGTCCATCCCCGGAGGCACCACATGAGCGAATCGACACCGACCGTGGCATCCGACACGGCCGCGGAGGATCTTTTCGACGGACGGTACCGGCTGGGACGCCTGCTGGGCCGGGGCGGATACGCCCGCGTCTACGAGGCGGTCGACACCGCCCTCGAGCGGACGCTGGCGATCAAGATCATCGACGGCGACGGCGCCGATCCCACCGACGTCGCGCGCGTGCGATCCGAGACACGTCTGCTGGCGTCGCTGTCGCACCCGTCGCTGGTGACGCTGTACGACGCGCGACTCACCTCGGCGCCCGCGTACCTGGCCATGGAGCTGATCGCGGGTCCCACCCTGGGCGACCGCATCGCACGCGGGCCCCTCCCCGGGCCCGAAGTCGCGCGCATCGGCCGCGAGGTCGCCGAGGCGTTCGCCGTCATCCACGCGCGGGGCATCGTGCATCGCGACGTCAAGCCGTCGAACATCCTCATCCGCCCCGCCGCGCACACGGGCGAGACGCCGCGGGCCACCCTCGCCGACTTCGGCATCGCCTCGCTCGTCGGGGCGACCCGTGTCACGCGGGCCGACACCGTCATCGGCACCGCCGCCTATCTCAGCCCGGAACAGGCGCGGGGGATGCCGGCCTCGCCCCGCAGCGACGTCTACGCCCTCGGGCTCGTCCTGCTCGAGGCCCTCACGGGCGCGCGGCCGTGGTCGACCGCCACCCCGCACGAGGCGCTCGCCGCACGGCTCGTGTCGACGCCCGACATCCCCGCCCACGTCCCGCTGTCCTGGCGCGAGGTGCTGTCGCACATGACCGCCCTCGACCCCGCGGACAGACCGGACGCCACCGCCCTGATCGTCGCCTTGCGCACCCTCGCGAACACCGACGTCCCCCGGCCGCCGGTCGGCGCGGACGCTCCGACGGCGCGTCTGGCCGCCCCGACCGCGGGGATGCCGGGCGGCACCGCTCCCACCCGCGTGTGGGACGCGGGCACCGACCGCGCGAAGAGGCGTCCGTCGCGGCGCACCGTGACCGTGGCATCCCTCGTCGCGCTCGTCCTCGCCCTGGGGGCGGTGACCGCCGTCGTGGTGGCGAACGGCCAGGGCGCTGCCGCGCAGCCCGAGCTGCCGACCCTGCCGCAGCCGTTGGATCAGCACATGGACGATCTGTACCGGGAGGTGGCC
>NZ_QAJB01000288.1:9043-9261 GCF_003061325.1 Microbacterium sp. HMWF026 | reverse complement strand
GCTCGCCGATGCCGGTGATGAGCTCGCTCATGGGAACCTCCGGAACGCGTCGTGCAGCAGCTGGGCGGGACTGGTACCGTCGGCGAGGCGCCCGCGCGAGGCAACGGTGTGCCCGCCGACGATGACGCGACGTGCGTCGGCAGCGGTCGCAGTGAGCATGAGCTCGGTCGGGTGCGCCCCGAGCGTGCGCGCCGACGCGGCGTCAATCTCGATCAGGT
>NZ_QAJB01000288.1:0-8992 GCF_003061325.1 Microbacterium sp. HMWF026 | reverse complement strand
CGGCGCGACCTGCCAGCCGAGCGACCGGTAACCGTCGGCGGTGGCCGCACGCAGGATCTCGGCGGGGGTGAACCGGCCGCGCGCTCCGTGCGCGAGCCGCTCGTGCATCTCGAGGCCGCGGGTCTCGAGGAACGGGTCGACGACGGCGTTCTGATCCGACCCGACGGCGAGGCGCGCGCCGGCACTCAGCAGCTCGCGCGCCGGTCCGATCCCGTCGCCGAGGTCGGCTTCGGTGGTGGGGCACATGACGATGGATACCCCGGCCTCTCCGAGCAGCGCGATGTCGCCGCCGGTGAGGTGTGTGGCGTGCACGGCGGTGGTGCGTATCGACAGCACGCCGGCCTCGCTCAGCAGCTCGGTGGGCGTGAGACCATACGCGGCGACGCAGTCGGCGTTCTCCTGCGGCTGCTCCGACAGATGAACGTGGAGGGGCACATCGGCGGTGAGCCCGGCGGCGATCTGCGCGATCGCGTCACGCGGCACCGCCCGAACCGAGTGGACCGCGGCCCCGAGCCGGGCGCCGTGGCCGACGCGGTCGCGCAGCTTGTGCCAGCGATCAAGGTAGGCGCCTGCGGACCCGTCGCTGAAGCGCTCCTGCTTCGGCGCGAGCGGACGGTCGATGCCGCCGGTGAGGTAGGCGGTGTCGAGGAGGGTGAGCCGGATGCCGACGCTGTCGGCGGCGGCGGCAACCGCCCGCTCCATCTCGTAAGGATAAGGGGTGCCGTCTTGCCGGTGGTGCACGTAGTGGAACTCCCCGACGGCGGTGTAGCCGGAGGTGACCATCTCGGCGAAGACGGCGCGCGCAAGCTCGAAGTAGCTGTCGGGATCGAGCCGTGCCGCCGCTGCGTACATGCTCTCGCGCCAGCGCCAGAAGTCGCCGCCGTGCGCGTGGGTGCGGCCGCGCAGCACGCGGTGGAAGGCGTGCGAGTGCGCGTTTGCGACCCCTGGCATCACGGTACCGAGGATGATGTCGTCGCCGCGCGGATCAACGTCTGTCGCGACCGCGGTGACGAAGCCGCCGGCGTGGGTGAATCGGACGCGCTCGCGGACGCCGTCGGCGTCGACGACCCGGTCGCACCAGATGTTCACTGCAGCTCCTCCAGCACCGTGACGAGCGCGTCGATGCCGGCGAGGCAGTCCTCGGCCTCTGCGAACTCGGCGGGGGCGTGCGAGATGCCGGTGGGGTTGCGGACGAAGACCATCGCCGTCGGCACCGTGCCGGCGAGGACTCCGGCGTCGTGCCCGGCGCCCGTCGGCAGCACCGGCACGTCACCCAGCGCCGTGCGCAGCCGGTCGCGCACGCCCTCGTCGAAGCGGACGGCGCCGCTCCACGACTGCTCGGCGAACTCGGATGCCCCGACACGGCGCGCGATGTCGGCGATGAGGTCGCGCACGTCGGCGTCCTCCTCGGAGCGGGCGTCGAGGCTCAGCTCCACGCGCGACGCGATGACGTTCGTCCCGCCCGGCACCGCGCTCACGCGGCCCACGGTCGCACGCGCGTCGCCCGCGGCGAGCGCCGCCTGCTCGATCTCGAGCACGGCGCGGGCTGCGGCGACCATCGGGTCGTCGCGGTCGCCCATCGCGGTCGCGCCAGCATGGTTCCCCTGCCCGCGGAAGGTCAGCATCCATCGCCCGTGCGCGAAGATCGAGCTCGCGACGGCGATCGGGCTACCCAGCTCGATGAGCCCGCGCCCCTGCTCGACGTGCACCTCGACGAAGACGCCGATGCGGCCGAGCGCCTCACCGTCGCGCCCGATCTGCCGTGCGTCAAATCCGACGCGCTCGGCCGCCTCGGCGAAGCTCACGCCGTCTTCGTCGCGGAGCGCCCGCGCCCGGTCGGGGGCGAGCTCGCCGGTCATCAGCCGAGAGCCCATGCACGCGATGCCGAACCTGGAGCCCTCCTCCTCCGCGAACGCGACGACGGCCAGCGGACGGGTGAGCCGATTGCCAGCGGCCTGCAGTCTTGCGACGGCATCGAGGGCGACGACGATGCCAAGTGGCCCGTCGAACTCGCCGCCGCCGGGCACACTGTCGAGGTGGCTGCCGGTGACGACCGCGTCGGGTCCGGGTTCACCGAGCCACGCCCAGATGTTGCCATTGCGGTCGTGCTCGACGGAGAGCCCCAGCGCCTCGGCACGCTGGACGAACCAGGCGCGCATCTGCAGGTCGGGCTCCTGCCAGAGGTGGCGCGAGTATCCGCCGCGCACGGGATCGACGCCGATGCCGGTGAGCTCGTGCAGCCCCGTCAACCGGCCGCCGGTCACCAGGCTCGAGGTCATCCCTGCTCCCACATCGGCACGCGCAGGCCGCGCTCTCGGGCCACTTCGGCGGCGCGCTCGTAACCCGCGTCGACGTGCCGCATGACGCCCGTGCCGGGGTCGTTGGTGAGCACGCGCTCGATCTTCTCCGCCGCCAGCGGTGTGCCGTCGGCGATCACGACCTGGCCGGCGTGGATGCTGCGGCCGATGCCGACGCCGCCGCCGTGGTGGAGGGACACCCAGGTTGCACCGCTCGCGGTGTTAAGGAGGGCGTTCAGCAGCGGCCAGTCGGCGATGGCATCCGAGCCGTCCGCCATTGCCTCGGTCTCGCGGTACGGCGAGGCGACCGAGCCGGAGTCGAGGTGGTCGCGGCCGATCGCGACGGGGGCGGACAGTTCGCCGGAGGCGACCATCTCGTTGAACTTCAGGCCGGCGAGGTGGCGCTCCTTGTAGCCGAGCCAGCAGATGCGTGCGGGGAGACCCTCGAAGTGCACCTTCTCGCCGGCGGCGGTGATCCAGCGGCGGAGCTTCTCGTCGTTCGGGAAGAGCTCGAGGATCGCCTTGTCGGTCGCGGCGATGTCGGCCGGGTCACCCGAGAGCGCCGCCCAGCGGAAGGGGCCGAGGCCCTCCGCGAAGAGAGGCCGGATGTAGGCCGGGACGAAGCCGGGGAACGCGAACGCGCGGTCGTAGCCGCCGAGCTCGGCCTCACGGCGGATGGAGTTGCCGTAGTCGAACACCTCGGCGCCAGCATCCTGGAACCCGACCATTGCCTTCACATGGGCGGCCATCGAGGCGCGCGACAGGCGAGTGAACTCCTCGGGGTCGTCGGCGGCAGCGCGCTGCCAGTCCTCGAGGGAGACCTCGACGGGCAGGTAGCTGAGCGGGTCGTGCGCGCTCGTCTGGTCGGTGACGATATCGACGGCGACGCCGCGCGCGAGGATCTCCGGGAAGATGGTCGCGGCATTGCCGACGAGGCCGACCGACAGCGGGCGCCGCTCGGCCTTGGCGGCGAGCACGCGCTCGATCGCGTCGTCGAGGTCGTCGGTCATCTCGTCGAGGTAGCCGTGCTCGACGCGGCGGCGCAGGCGGCTGGGGTCGACGTCGACGATGAGGACGGCGCCCTCGTTGAGGGTGACGGCGAGCGGCTGCGCGCCGCCCATACCGCCTGCGCCGCCGGTGACGGTCAGAGTGCCGGCGAGCGTCCCACCGAAGCGCTTCGTCGCGACCGCGGCGAACGTCTCGTACGTGCCCTGCAAGATGCCCTGCGTCCCGATGTAGATCCACGACCCGGCCGTCATCTGCCCGTACATCGTGAGGCCGAGGGCCTCGAGGCGGCGGAACTCTGGCCACGTGGCCCAGTCTCCGACGAGGTTCGAATTGGCGATGAGTACGCGCGGCGCCCACTCGTGGGTACGGAAGACGCCGACGGGCTTGCCGGACTGCACGAGCAGCGTCTCGTCCGACTCGAGCGTCTCGAGAGTGCGGACGATCGCGTCGTACGCCTCCCAGCTGCGCGCGGCACGTCCGGTGCCACCGTAGACGACGAGATCCTCGGGGCGCTCGGCGACCTCGGGATCGAGGTTGTTCATGAGCATTCGCAGCGGGCCCTCGGTCTGCCAGCTCTTCGCGGTGAGCCGGTTGCCTCGGGCGGCGCGGATGGTGCGGGTCTCGGATCCGGAAGTCGTCATGCAGACAGTGAACCCGCCTTGCGCCGCTTCATGTGGGGATGCCGTGGGGTTATCGTCTCATATATGGGACAAAGTCCGCCGTCCGCCGTGCCCGCCGCCCGACAGGCGCTGCGCGTGCTCAGCCATCTCGGCGCGCAGCGGGGGCCCGTGCCCGCTTCGGCAGTCGCCCGCGACCTCGGGATTCCCCGCTCCGCGTGCTACCGCATCCTCACCGCCCTGGTCGATCACGGCTATGCCATCCACTACTCCGAGGACCGCCGCTACGGCCTCGGCTACGCGGCCTACGAGCTGAGTTCCGGGTTCGGCCGGCAGGCGCCCCTGTCGCGCCTGGGTTCCCCGATCCTCGCCGCCCTCGTGGACCACGTCGGCGAGACGGCGCATCTCGGGGTGCTCGATGGCACCGACGTCATCTATCTGCTCGAGCAGCGGGCGCCACACCGGCCGGTGCTCATCACCGACGTCGGCGTGCGCCTTCCCGCCCACCAGACCGCGACGGGCAGGTCGCTGCTCGCGTGCCTGCCCGCGACACAGCTACGGGCCCTCTACGTAGAAGATCCCGTCTACCGCCGCAGCGCGCGCCCGTTCCGGGACCTGCCGCACCTGCGGCGCACCCTCGGCGAGGTCACCAGGGCGGGCTTCGCCGCCGAAAGCGGCGAGGTCAGCGACGGGTTCGCATCGGTCGCAGTCGCGATCCGCGACCGCAACGGCTGGCCCGCGGCGAGCCTGGCGGTCACCTTCCCGCACGGCAACGTGCCGGAAGAATCCTGGCCCGACCTCGCGCAGCGCATCGAGCGGTTCGCGAGCGAGCTCGGCCGCCGGCTCAGCGGCGCCGCCCACGCGCGGTAGCGGGCGCTCAAGCCGACTGCGGGATGCCGACGGTGCGATGCGCGTGGCGCACGAGGTAGTCATTGAGGGCGAAGGATGCCGCCACCGCGCGGACCGCGTCGCGCTCGATGATCGACGTGAGGATCTCTGTGTGCGCACAGGCGCCGGCGACGATCTCCGCCTGCTCATCGTCGATGTTGACGAGCCAGAAGCGGCGCGAGAGGGTCTGCAGCGGCGTCATCGCGTCGACGAGGAACTCGTTGTGGGTCGCCTTCGAGATGAGCTGATGCGTCTGCTTCACCGAATCGGCGTAGCGCTCGAGCGTGAAGTCGGCCGCCTGCAGGTAGGCGAGCATCTTCCCCATCGCGTCGCGCTCGGCCTGTTTCGCGCGGACGCACGCGAGTTCGACGGCGAGGGCCTCGAGGGGGCGACGGATCTCGAGCAGCCGCAGCTGCGACTCGACCGTGATCTCCGGAACGAACACGCCGCGGTTCGGGTGGATCTGCACGACGCGGTCGCGGGCGAGGCGCTGCAGCGCCTCGCGGACCGGGGTGCGACCGAGGCCGGTGGCTTCCATGAGCGACGCCTCGGACACGAGGATCGCCGACGTGATCTGCTGCGAAGTGATCATGTCCTCAATCGCGTCGTAAGCCTGATCGGCAAGACTTTTCTGTGCCACGGTCACCATCTTTCGCTCGCCCACGGGGCGGATTCCAGATTTTACCGGGCCGAAACGACAATCCTCTGGCATACGACCGGTATATCGGTAATGTGGCGCCCACGCGGCTCACGGTGAGCCGCCAATCCGAGGAGGAAAGACATGTCGACTGACGCGCCGTTGCACGCGGGTGAGGCCATCGAGCATCGCACCATCGACTGGATCCCCCCGACAGAGCGCCACGGGAGGCCGGGGTCGCTCTTCTTCGTCTGGTTCGCCGCGAACACGTCCATCACGGCCCTCGTGACGGGCGCCCTGTTCGTGATCCTCGGCAACTCGCCGCTGTGGTCGATCCCGGCGATCATCATCGGCAACGTGCTCGGCGGATGGGTGACGGCGCTGCACTCCGCGCAGGGTCCCAAGCTGGGTGTGCCGCAGATGATCCAGAGCCGTGCGCAGTTCGGCTACTATGGCGCGATCCTGCCGCTGGTGCTCGCCCTGTTCATCTACCTGGGTTTCTATGCGACCGGTCTCGTGCTCGGCGGGCAAGCGCTCGGATCGCTCCTGAGCGTCGACCCGAAGGTGGGCGCCGCCATCTTCGCCGTCTTCTCCACCGTGCTCGCGATCATTGGATACCGCTGGATCCACCGGGTCTCGCACCTCGCGACGGTCCTGAGCGGTGTCGTTTTTATCGTGCTGCTATTCGTCATCCTCACCGCTCCGGGTGCCGCCGCTACGATCGGCAGCGGGGAGTTCGCGCTCGCGCCGTTCATCCTCGGCATCTCGCTCTCGGCGTCGTGGCAGCTCACCTTCGGCCCCTACATCGCCGACTACAGCCGCTACCTTCCGGAGTCGACGCCGCAGCGCGCCACGATCGGGTGGACCTTCCTCGGGAGCGTCCTCGGCGCCTCCCTCGCGATGAGCATCGGCGCGCTGGCCGCCGCGGTGGGCGGCGCCGCGTTCTCCGACAATCAGGTGCTGTATCTGGCCGGCCTCCTCGGCGGGTTCGGCTGGGTTGTGTCGATCACGGTCGTCATCGGCAAGCTCGTCGGCAACACGCTGAGCTCGTATGGCGGGTTCATGTCGCTCGCGACGATCGTGACCGCCCTCGGCCGGAAGGACGTCGTGACCGCGCGCTCCCGCGCCGTGTACGTCGTGATCATCTCGGCGATCGCCTACGCGATCGCCGCGCTCGCGACCGACAACTTCCTCGGGAACTTCACGAACTTCCTGCTATTCCTGCTGTACTTCATTACGCCGTGGTCGGCGATCAACCTCGTCGACTTCTACCTAATCCGCCACAAGGAGTACGACATCGCGGCGCTGTTTGATCCGAACAGCCCCTACGGCAAGGTAAACGGTCTCGCGTTCATCGCGTACTTCGCCGGCATCCTTGTGCAGATCCCGTTCATGAACAGCTCCCTGTACGTGGGCCCGATCGCCAACCTGCTCGGCGGCGCGGAAGTCGCGTGGCTCATCGGCCTCGTCGTCTCCGGCGCCATCTTCTACTGGTTCAACCCGGCCCGCCGCGGCTCGCTCGCGACGCGCACCCGCTGAACCGACCCCTCCCCATCAGAAAGCACCGCACCATGAAGTTCGATCCGGCTCGCGAGAAGAGCCCCACCCCGCATTCACCCTTCAAGGGACTGACCGTCCCGCGTCCGATCGGCTGGCTCTCGAGCGTCAGCAGCGAGGGCGTGGATAACCTGGCCCCCTACAGCCAGTGGCAGAACCTCACCTTCGACCCCCCGATGGTGATGTTCGCGGCGAACCAGTATCCCGATGGACGTCGCAAGGACACCGTCATTAATGCCGAGGAGACCGGCTGGTTCGTCTGGAACATGGCTACCTGGGCGCTGCGCGACGCCGTCAACATCAGCGCGATGGCGCTGCCGCCGGAGGTCAACGAATTCGACCGCGCCGGCGTCACCCGCCGCTCCGCCGATCTGTCGGCAGCACCCATGGTCGCCGAGAGCCCCTTCCACTTCGAGTGCAAGTACCTCTCGACGCACCGACTCAAGGGTAACTCGACGGTGGGCACGATCGACGTCGTCTATGCGACGGTCGAACGCATCCACATGGACGAGAACTCGCTCACGCCCGACGGACGCGTCGACATCGCCAAGGTGCGCCCAATCGCCCGAATGGGCTACTTCGACTACACCGTCGTCGACTCGACGTTCGAAATGCGCGTCCCCGGCGCCGACTCGGACGCCCAGGCCGGCCTCGGCGGCGAGCCCATGGGCTTCTCCGCCGAAGGCTGACCCGCGGATCTGCCGACTCCCCGCGCGTCGCCGGCCATGATGTTGCTGACCGTCTCGTATGCCTCATCGCTAAGCAGCGACTCGAGCGCCTTCACGGCCCCTGCTTCTGCTCGTCGGTGAGGTCGGCGAGGCTCAGACCGGCGCACTCCACGATCGAGATGGGAAGTTAGACCACGACGTGGTTTTGGCGTGGTGGATGACGACGAGTGGCCGGCATCTCCCCCACGTGTGAGCGCTGTCTGGTGCAGCTGCAGCCATCGTGGAAGTAAGCAACCTTCGGCCGCAGTACCTCCAAACGGTCCCCTCCGCGCTCTGCGCGACGGGGACCGTTTGCGTGCGGCAACTTCGTTGCCTTTCGGCCGTTGAATGGTACGCGCCGTCCTCGCTCAGGAAGGGCTTTCGCGGCATATCCTCCCTCGCTGCGCTCAGTCCGTTAGCCCACGGACCCTTGCTTGCACTCCCCCACCGCAGTGTTTCGACTTTTGCCGAAAGGCAATGGGGTTTGAGAGGGAGAACTGCGATGAACAACGAGCCGCTCACTGTGTACTCGAACGAGGGGTGCATGCAGTGCACGGCCACGCTGCGCGCGCTCGAAGCCGCTGGCCTTGAGTTTGAAGTCGTCAACCTGTCGACTGATCCCGAGGCGCTGGCGAAGTTGAAGGCAGCCGGGTTTCTGCAGGCGCCGGTCGTGGAAACGGTCGATCATTCGTGGTCGGGTTTCCGTCCCGACAAGATCGACGACGTCGCCAAGCGCATCGACAGACGCTATGGGCACGAGGGTTCGCTCTGCACCAACGCAAGTCATCGACGACTAGCGACGGCTCTGCGCGGCGCCCCTCTGCCTCGGCCATGCGAGCCTATTCGGTTAGCGTCCGGTAGACGCGGTAGCGGCTGACCGCGGATGTCGCGTCAGCGAGAGCGCGGGCCGCGGCTTCGGGCTTCGATCTGCCGTCTGGACCGTCGAACACGTCGCGCGCGTACTCGCTGGAAACCCATCGCCCACCCCGCGAGTCGCCTCCGTCCAGGGCGGTTGTGTAGGCGTACCCCCGCCGCGCGCGGATTCGCTCCTCCGAGAGCTCATAGGCATCTCGACGTCGATCACACGGACGTCATAGCCGGCCTCGTTCAGCTGCTGCCCAAGCTCGAGGGCGTCGGACTTGTTGCTGAGGACGGTGTCGATCATTATGTTGTCGCCCTTGGCGATCCCACCAACAACCCGGAGCGAGCGCATCCCGCGCACCCGCCCGCCCGACACCACGAGAGGGACCGACCCCGACATGGCCGGTCCCTCTCGTGCGT
>NZ_QAJB01000287.1:0-5645 GCF_003061325.1 Microbacterium sp. HMWF026 | reverse complement strand
GCCGTCAGTACCGCCGCAGCAGCGCCGCCAGCGCCTGACCCCCGCCGATGCACATCGTCACGACGGCGTACTCGAGGTCGCGGCGCTGCAGGTCGAGGGCCGCGCGCACCGTGAGGATCGCCCCGGTCGCCCCGACCGGGTGCCCGAGCGCGATCGCACCGCCATACGGATTGACCTTCTCGGGGTCGAGACCGGCGTCGCGGATCACCGCGACCGCCTGCGCCGCGAACGCCTCGTTCAGCTCGATCACGTCGACGTCGGCGGGCGTCAGACCCGTCCGCTCCCACAGGCGTTGCAGCGCGATGACCGGCGCGTAGCCCATGATCTCGGGGTCGACGCCCGCGGTGGTCACGGCCTCGAGCGTCGCCAGACCGGTCAGCCCGCGCTCGCGCACGTCGTCCTCGCGCATCAGCACCATGGCCGCCGCACCGTCGTTGATGCCCGAGGAGTTGCCGGCGGTGACCGAGCCGTCCTTCTCGAACGCCGGACGCAGACCGGCCAGCGCCTCGAGGGTCGTTCCCGGCCGCGGGTGCTCGTCGACCGCGACCTCGACCGGGCGCCTCCCGCCGGTCGTCACCGCGACGATCTCTTCGGCGAAGGCCGCGCGAGCGGCATCCGTCGCCGCACGGCGCTGACTCTCGACGGCGAAAGCGTCCTGCTGCTCTCGAGAGACGTCGTACCGGGATGCCACCACCTCGGCCGTCGTTCCCATGTGCCGGCCGCTGAACGGGTCGGTGAGGATCGCGAGCGTGCCGTCGAGCAGGGTGCGATCGCCGAGTCGGGTGTTGCCGCGGGCGCCGTAGTCGAGGAAGGGCGTGCGCGACATGCTCTCGTCGCCGCCCGCCACGGCGACGTCGATCCCGCCCCAGCGCAGTTCCTGCGCCGCCGACCAGATCGCCTGCAGGCCCGAGCCGCACAGGCGGTTCACGGTGAAGGCGGGCACGCGCGTGGGAAGCCCCGCGGCGAGCGCGACGCGGCGGGCGTTGTAGGCGTCGGGGCCGTTCTGCGCGATGCAGCCCGTGACGACCTCGTCGACGTCGTCGGCCGCAACGTTCGCGCGACGCAGCGCCTCGACGACCGCGACGGCGCCGAGCTCGTGGGCGTCGACGCTCGACAGGGCTCCTCCGAACGAGCCGATGGGCGTGCGCGCCCCCGAGACGAGGACGATCCGCGGGCCCGTCGAAGCCCCCGCGAGCTCGCGATCTGCAGCCGTCATCAGCTCGCGGCTTCCTCGGGGCGCTCCTGGGCGTCGAGGTCGGCGGCATCCGGGACGTACCCCTCGACATGGCGCTCGTTCGGACCGACGTACGCCGAGAGGGGGCGGATGAGCGCGTTCGACGCCTGCTGCTCGCGCACGTGCGCCGTCCAGCCGGTCACCCGGGCGGCGACGAACAGCGGCGTGAAGGTGAGCGTGTCGAAACCCATCAGGTCGTACGCGGGGCCCGAGGGGTAGTCGAGGTTGGGGTAGATGCCCTTGCGCTCGACGAACTGCGCCTCGAGGGCGTCGTAGAGGGCGGCCACGTCGGGGCGGTCGTAGTGCTCGACCAGCGTGTCGAGGGCGGCCTTCATCGTCGGCACCCGGGAGTCCCCGCGCTTGTAGACGCGGTGACCGAAGCCCATGATCTTGCGCTTGGCGGCGAGGGCCTCGTCGAGCCACGGGCCGACGTTCTCGGCCGACCCGATCTCGGTGAACACGTGCAGCACGGCCTCGTTCGCGCCGCCGTGCAGCGGTCCCTTCAGGGCGCCGATCGCGCCGACGACCGCGGAGTACAGGTCGCTCAGGGTCGACGCGATGACCCGCGCGGTGAAGGTCGAGGCGTTGAACGAGTGCTCGGCGTACAGGACCATCGAGCGGTTGAACGCGTCGACGACGACGGGGTCGGACTCGACGCCGAAGGTCATCCACAGGAAGTTCGCCGCGTAGTCGAGGTCGTCGCGGGGCGCGATGAGCTCCTCGCCGCGCCGGCGGCGCTGACCGTACGCGACCACGGCGGGCAGCTGCGCCCACAGGCGCACGGAGCGGTCGAGGTTCTCTTCGGGGGTGCCGACGGCATCCATCACGTTCGAGATCCCGGCGGTCTCGCGGGCGCCGATCACGCTCACGGCCGTGCGCACCTCGTCCATCGGGTGGGCGCTCGTGGGCAGCAGGTCGATCGCGGCGCGGACGTCGTCGGCCAGCGCCCGGTGCTGACGCTCGGTGGTGCGCAGGGCGGCGAGCTGGGCGGCATCCGGGAGCTCCCCGTTCCAAAGCAGATACGCGACCGCCTCGAACGGCTGCGTCGCGGCCAGCTCCTGCACCGGGTAGCCGCGGTAGAGCAGGCTGTTGGTGTCGGGGTTGACCTTGCTGATCGCGGTCTCGTCGACCGTGACGCCGGCGAGGCCCTTCTTGATGTCGGTCATCGTCTCTCCCTCGAGTCGTGCGTGGTGTGTTCTCAGCGCTCGACGGTGAAGTCGAACACGTCGGCGTCGAAACGCGTGTAGCCCTCGTAGTCGATCAGGTCGTACAGGTCGGCGCGGTGCTGCATCTCGCCGACCTGGTCGCGCAGATGACCCTCGGATGCCAGGGCGTCCAGGCCGCGGCCCGCCGCTCCCATCGCGAGCCGCAGCAGCGACACCGGCCAGATGACCAGGTTGACCCCGGCGTCCCGCAGCTGCGCGGTCGAGAACAGCTCCGACTTTCCGAACTCGGTCATGTTCGCCAGGATCGGCACGTCCAGCGCCGTGCGCATCGCCTCGAACTCGCCCAGATCGCGCATGGCCTCGGGGAAGATCGCGTCGGCGCCGGCGTCGACCAGGGCCTTGGCGCGGTCGATCGCGGCATCCAGTCCCTCCACCGCGCGCACATCGGTGCGCGCCATGATGAGGAAGTCGGGGTCGCGGCGCGCGTCGACCGCGGCGCGGATGCGCTTGATCGCGGTGTCGGCGTCGACGACGCTCTTGCCGTCGAGGTGGCCGCACCGCTTCGGGTTGACCTGGTCCTCGATGTGCGTGCCGGCGAGCCCGGCGTCCTCGAGGGTCTGGATGGTGCGGGCGACGTTCATCGGCTCGCCGAAACCGGTGTCGGCGTCGATGATCGCCGGCAGTTCGGTCATCCGCGCGATCTGCTGGCCGCGACCGGCGACCTCGGTCAGCGTGGTCAGGCCGATGTCCGGCAGCCCCAGGTCGGCCGAGATGACCGCGCCCGAGATGTAGACGCCGTCGAAGCCCTTGCGCTCGATGAGGCGGGCCGACAGCGGGTTGAACGCCCCCGGCATCCGCACGAGATCCCCGGATGCCAGCTTCTCGCGCAGCGCGCGACGCTTCTGCTGCGGAGTGGCCTGCGCGTACAGCATCAGAACAGCCCCTTGGGCGCGGGCGCCAGAGCCAGCACACCGGGTTTGGCGACGATCGTCAGCTGCATCACCTCGGCGGGCGTCAGCTCGGGCAGGCGCTGGACGAGCTCGAGGAACCGCTCGATCTCGTCGGGCAGCAGGACGGGCTCGGCCAACGTCCGGAACTTGCGGATGTAGTCCTCGCGCGCGAACGGCCGGGCGCCGAGCGGGTGGGCGTCGGCGACGGCGATCTCGTCTTCGACGGTGGAGCCGTCGGCCAGGGTGATGACCACGCGGCCGCCGAACGCCTTCTCGTTCGGGTCCTCGGAGTGGTACCGGCGGGTCCACTCGGCATCCTCGGCCGTGGTGATCTTCTGCCACAGGGCGACGGTGTCGTCGCGACCCGCGCGCTCGGGGGCGTACGAGTCCACGTGGTGCCAGGCGCCGTCCTGCAGCGCGACGGCGAAGATGTACGGAATCGAGTGGTCGAGCGTCTCGCGCGAAGCTGTCGGGTCGTACTTCTGCGGGTCGTTCGCCCCCGAGCCGATCACGTAGTGCGTGTGGTGGCTGGTGTGAAGGACGATGGATGCCACGTTCGCCGGATCGCGCAGGTCGGGCCGCTCGGTGCCCAGGCGGCGGGCCAGGTCGATCCACGCCTGCGCCTGATACTCGGCCGAGTGCTCCTTCGTGTACGAGTCGAGGATGCCGCGCTTGCTCTCGCCCTCACCGGGGAGCGGCACGTCGTAGGAGGCGTCGGGGCCGTCGAGCAGCCACGCGATGACGCCGTCCTCGCCCTCGTAGATCGGCGACGGGCTGGTCTCTCCGCGCATCGCGCGGTCGACGGCCTCGATAGCCATCTTGCCGGCGAAGGCGGGGGCGTGCGCCTTCCACGTCGAGATCTCGCCCTTGCGCGACTGACGGGTCGCGGTGGTGGTGTGCAGCGCCTGGCCGATGGCCTGGTAGATCGTGTGCTGGTCGAGGTCGAGCAGCGTGCCGATGCCGGCCGCCGCGGCGGGACCGAGGTGGGCGACGTGGTCGATCTTGTGCTTGTGCAGCGAGATCGCGCGCACCAGGTCGATCTGGATCTCGTACGCCGTCGCGAGGGCGCGCACCAGGGCCGCGCCGTCGCGACCGGTGTGCTGGGCGACCGCGAGCACGGGCGGGATGTTGTCGCCCGGGTGGGAGTAGTCGGCCGCGAGGAAGGTGTCGTGGTAGTCGAGCTCGCGAACCGCCACGCCGTTGGCCCACGCCGCCCACTCGGGGCTCGATCGGCGCTCGAGGGCGCAGCCGAAGACCGTCGCGCCCGGGCCGCCGATCGACACCGCGTGATCGAGCGCCTGCTGGCGTGCGGCGCTGACGGGCTGACGGGTGAGGGATGCCGCGGCCACCGCGGCGTTGTCGATCAGACGGTTCACGATCATGTCGACCACGTCGTCGTCGACCGCGACCGGGTCGACCGCGACGCGCGCGAGAGCCCAGGCGAGCTGGCCCTCACGGGCGAGGTTCTCGTCGCTGCGGTGCACGCGCACGTGGTGGGTGATCGTCATGAGGGGTCCTCCGTGAGGGCTTCGAGGATGGTCGTGAGGGCGTTGTGCAGGTGCACGTGGGTGGCGTGCGCGGCGAGTTCGGGGTCGCCGCCGCCGATCGCGCGGGCGATCAGTTCATGCTCTCGCGCCGAGGCGGAAAGTCGCAGGGGGTTGTCGCGGGCCATGCGCCGCACCCGCACCAGGTGGGTGCGGACGCTGCGCAGGGCCCCTGACAGGTAGGCGTTGTCGACGGCCGCGTCGATCGCCGCGTCGAAACGGGCGATGAGGGCGTAGTACGCGTCCGCGTCGGCGGTGCCGATCGCGGTGAACTCCGCCGCGAGGGCCGTGAAGACGCGCCGATCGCCGCGCTGGGCGGCCAGTCGGGCCGCCTCGGTCTCGAGCGCGCGGCGCAGTTCGAACAGCGCGCCGATGTCGTCGGCGTCGATGCCGGCGACCACGGTGACGCGCGCCGAGGCCTGGGCGACCAGTCCGTCTGAGGCGAGCCGGCGCAGCGCCTCGCGCAGCGGCGTGCGACTGACGCCGAGTCGCGAGGACTGCTCGACCTCGCCGAGGACGGTGCCGGGTGCGAGGGCGCCGCTCTGGATCTCGTCGAGAATGGTTGCGTACGCGCGTTCACTCGCTCGCATGCGTCCCCCTCGTCGTCACCCGTCCAGTGTATGCACTGCGGCGCCGGAACGCGACGGATCGGTCGCGAAGACGTACGTGGGTATACACAGCGCCCGCGCCCGGCCCTCTGCCCCGGCGCCCCGCCTAGGCGCGCGCGCCGCCCGGCCGCCCGCACGCGGGC
>NZ_QAJB01000286.1:0-1604 GCF_003061325.1 Microbacterium sp. HMWF026 | reverse complement strand
GATCAACACGAACGCGGTGGTCACGACCAGGCTCCACGCCACGCTCGCCCCGCCCACGAGCAGCACCGTCAGGAAGGTCGCGCCGGTCGCCGGAAAGCTCGCGGTGGCGCCCGCGGCGAAGACCGTGAAGAGCGCGCCCGGGGGATGCCACTGCGCGCGGTACGCGAACAGGGTGACGAGCGCGGCGATCACCGCCACGACGACGACGCTGGCGAGCGCGGGCAGCGCCAGGGCCGACACGGCGGTGCCGACGAGCATCGCGGCGACGAGGATCGCGCCGGCGGTGGCCTGCATGCGCACGCGCGTGCGCGGGGCGTCGGTGCGGCCGTACAGTGCGGCGAAGGCGCCGAAGCTGGCGTAGACGCTGAGGTCGAGGCGTCCGATCAGCAGCAGGACCAGGAGCGGGACGCCGACGCTGAGCACCGCGCGCACGGCGACGCGGTGATCGCCCCGGTGCGGCCCGACGCGGATGACCCCGGTCCACACGCGCCCCCGGGATTCCGCCACCCCTCCAGCCTACGCGCCGGGTGGCGCCGGCCCCGTCGGAGCGCAAGGTAGGACGACGTCAAGGCCGTGGCGAGCGGCATCCGATCTGGTGGGGTGGAGGAATGGATGCCGAGCGCGAGAAGCAGCCAATCGAACCCGGGCCCGAGCCCGACACGTCCACCGCGGCCGAGGGCGAGCGGTCGGATCCGACGTTGGACGGGGACGACCAGCCCATCGAGTGACACCTCGACGTCGAGACGGAAGCCGGTGGGGCGCGGGACGGGTGCCTAGGGTGGAGATGCCCACCCCGTCTCGAGGAGGACCGTGTTCCGCACGCCCCTGACCCTGTTCCGCACCCTCGCCATCGCCGAGGCGATCTCGTGGACGCTGCTCATCGGCGGCCTCGTCCTGCGTGCCACGGCGGACCTGCCCGTCGCGGTGTCGATCGGCGGCGGCATCCACGGTTTCGTCTTCCTGGCCTATGGGGCGACGGCCGTGCTCGTCGCGCTGAACCAGCGATGGGGGTTCGGTCCCGCCGCGATCGCGGTGGTGAGCGCGGTCATCCCCTACGCGACGGTGCCGACCGAGATCTGGCTGCACCGCACCGGACGGCTTCGCGGCGCGTGGCGTCGGGACCAGACCGACGACCCGCGCGACCGGCGACCGATCGATCGGCTGCTGCGCTTCTTCCTGCGCCGCCCCGCGGTGCTGGCCCTGGCCCTGGCGACGGCGGTGGCGCTGGTGTTCGTCGTCCTGCTGATCGTGGGGCCGCCCGGCGGAAAGGGCTGAGCCGCTGGACCGGACCCGCGCTCACCGCGCCTGGATGCGGACGCTCGTCGGGGCGACCCGGCACGTGGCGGTGAAGGTCTGGATCGTGCCCGACACGGTCGCCGTGGCGCGCCCGGCGCCGACGTAGGCGAGCGTGCGTCCGGTGGCGTGCAGCGACGCCTCGTCCTGCAGGTACCGGCGCACCGCTCCACCCAGGCGACCCACGTACGACACGTCGAGCGTGACGCCGATGATCGGGCCGGTGTTTGACGCCGCGCGCCAGGCGATCGAGGCCAGCCCCCCGCCCCGCCCGGTCGCGGTGAGGGTCACGGTTCCGCACTCCTCGCCCC
>NZ_QAJB01000285.1:0-2919 GCF_003061325.1 Microbacterium sp. HMWF026 | reverse complement strand
TGCCGGAGGCGGTGGCATCCACCGTCACCCGACCGCCGTCGGTCAGCTCGCCCGACACGAACAGGTCGGCGATGCGGTCGTCGACCTCGCGCTGGATCGTGCGGCGCAGCGGTCGCGCTCCGTACTCGGGCTCGTAGCCGACCTCGGCCAGGCGGTCGATCGCGGCATCCGTCACCTCGATGTCGACCTCGCGCGAGGCCAGGCGACGCGAGGTCGCTGCGAGCAGCAGCCGCACGATCCGGCGCAACTGCGCCTTCTCGAGCTTGCGGAACAGCACGATGTCGTCGATGCGGTTGAGGAATTCCGGCCGCATCGCCTCGCGCAGCTTGCCCATCACTCGATCGCGCAGGTCGTCGTCGGCGAAGTCGCGCCCCGTCGTGGTGAAGCCGATGGCTCCGGACCGGGATGCCAGCACCTCGGCGCCCAGGTTCGAGGTCATGACGATCACGGTGTTGCGGAAGTCGACCGTGCGTCCCTGACCGTCGGTGAGGCGTCCGTCGTCGAGCACCTGCAGCAGCAGGGTGAAGACGTCCGGGTGGGCCTTCTCGATCTCGTCGAACAGGACGACCGCGTAGGGGTTGCGGCGGACGCGCTCGGTGAGCTGGCCGGCCTCGTCGTAGCCGACGTATCCGGGAGGGGCACCGATCAGCCGCGACACCGTGTGCCGCTCACCGAATTCGCTCATGTCGAAGCGGATCACGGCGCCGTCGTCGTCGAAGAGCGACCCGGCCAGGGCCTTGGCGAGCTCCGTCTTGCCGACGCCGGTCGGGCCGAGGAACAGGAACGATCCGACCGGACGGTTTTCGTCGCCCATCCCCGTGCGGCTCCGGCGCACGGCCTTGGCGACGGCGGCGACCGCGTCGTCCTGCCCGATGACGCGGGCGTGGAGCTCGGTCTCGAGGTCGGCGAGGCGTCCGCGCTCGGTGGCGGTCAGGCGAGCGACGGGGATGCCGGTGGCACGGCTGATGACCGCGGCGATCTCGGGCTCGTCGACCACCGCCGCGGCGCGGGGCGCGTGGGTGGCGTCGTCGAGCCGCGCCTGCACCGAAGCGATCTCGTCGCGCAGGCGCGAGGCCTCTTCGTAGTGCTCGGCGGAGACGGCGGCGTTCTTGTCGGCCTCGAGCACGGCCAGGCGCTCCACGAGCGCGGTGGTGTCGACCGTGACGCCCAGGCGCAGTCGCAGCCGCGCCCCGGCCTGGTCGATCAGGTCGATCGCCTTGTCGGGGAGCACGCGGTCCGAGAGGTACCGGTCGCTCAGCTCGACCGCGGCGCGCAGGGCGTCGTCGGTGTAGGTGACGGCGTGGTGCTCTTCGTACGCCGGACGCAGGCCGCGCAGGATTTCGACGGCATCCGTCAGCGAGGGTTCGCCCACCCGCACGGGCTGCAGGCGCCGCTCGAGGGCGGGGTCCTTCTCGATCGTGCGGTACTCGCGCAGGGTCGTCGCACCGATCAGGTGCACGTCGCCGCGCGCGAGACGCGGCTTGAGGATGTTGCCGGCGTCCATCGAGCCGTCACCGGTGCCTCCGGCACCGACGAGCGTGTGAACCTCGTCGATGAAGACGACGAGCTTGTCGGATGCCGCGATCTCGTCCATCGTCTGGGTGAGGCGCTCCTCGAAGTCGCCGCGGTAGCGGGCGCCGGCGAGCATGGCGGCCAGGTCGATCGAGACGACGCGGGTGTCGCGCAGCTGCTCGGGCACCTCGTTCGCGACGATGGCGCGCGCGAGTCCCTCGACGACGGCGGTCTTGCCGACGCCGGCCTCGCCGATCAGCACGGGGTTGTTCTTGGTGCGGCGGCTGAGGATCTCGATGGTCTGCTCGATCTCGTCGGCGCGGCCGATGACCGGGTCGAGTTCGCCGGCGGCGGCGCGCGCGGTGAGGTCGGTGCCGAAGCGGTCGAGGTTCGGGGTGGTGGTCGCACCCTCCGCGGGACCCGGGGCCTCGGTCTCGCCGATGACCGTCTCGCGAACGCCCTGCGTCAGCGCTTCGGCGGTGACGCCGGCCTGCGCCAGGATCTGTCCGGCGGGCGCGTCCTGCGCGAGGACGAGCGCGAAGAACAGGTGGTCGGGGTCGACGTAGGTGGACCCCGCGGCGCGGGCGACCTGGAAGGCGTGGAACAGCGCGCGCTGCACCGAGCCGGCGACGACGGCACCGTCGACGTGCGCGGGGGCACCGGCGGCGGGCAGACGACTCTCGGCCGCGCGGGCGATGGCGGCCGGGTCGGCGCCGAGGCGCGCGACGGCGTCCTTGGCGGGCGAGCGCCCGACGAGCACGTGCAGCACGTGCAGGGCGTCGAGTTCGCGCTGGCCGCGGCCGAGGGCGAAGCGACCGGCCTCTTGCAGAGCGTCCTGCGTGCGGGCGCTCAGGAACCGGCTGAGGTCGATGGAGCGCTCGGCACGCGCCTGCTCGCCCGCAAGGTAGCGCGCGAGGAACTCGTCGAACGACTGGGCGCCATCTTCCCCGGCGCCGGGGGTGAAGTTGTCGGGCAATTCCGTCTCCTGTGATACGTGAGTGCGGTTGACTCAAGTTTGCAACTTGAGCACCGTCGTATCAAGTTCAACGCACACCCTCCGGGGGTATTCCCGGCTCAGCCGCGCAGCGTCGGATCGGCCTCGTTCCACAGCTCGACGGTCTGCACGATCCAGAACACCGAGAACAGCAGCAGCGCGACCGCCTCCCCCACCAGCACCACCGGGAAGCCCGACCGGTCGACGCCCGTCACGATGCCGACCACCAGCAGGATCAGCGTCACCGCGATCGCCACCGCGACCGCCGCGTACGCCCCGCGCACCCGTGGGCCCCCATGACCCGAGGGGTGCGGACGCCACGCCGCCACCCCGGCGACGGCCGAGACGATCGCGAAGAACGCCACCGCCGCCACCTCGTGCGCCGCCGCGAGGAACGCCGACGGCGCCGCCAC
>NZ_QAJB01000284.1:12535-14043 GCF_003061325.1 Microbacterium sp. HMWF026 | reverse complement strand
TCGGTGTGGTCCGCATCGGCCGCCCCGAGCGCGGCCTCCAGGACATCGCGACGGAACCCCTGGGGGGTCTGAGCGGCGGCGAGTTCGGAGCGGTCGACCGCCGCGACGACACGGCCCCCGCCGTCGACGCGCTTGATCGTGTCGACCACCGGAACGGCCGGGATCACCGCAGCGGCACCCGCCTCGAGGGCGCCGATCACGCGATCGAACACCGCCGGCGGCGTGAGCGCCCGCGCGGCGTCGTGGACGAGAACCGTCTCGACGTCGGCCCACAGGGCGGACAGGCCCGCGGCGACGGATTCCTGGCGCGTGGCTCCGCCCGCCACCACGGTGATGAGCTCAGCGCGGTCCCCGGCCGCGTCGCGCGCGTCGGTCAGCGCATCGCCACGCAGCGAGTCGGGGACGACGATCACGACCTGCGCCGGCGGGGCCGCGAAGACCCCGCGCAGCGCGTGATGCAGGATCGACCGCTCGTCGAGTCCGACGAAGGCCTTGGGCGCTCCCCCGTTCAGCCGCGTGCCGGAGCCGGCAGCGACGACGATGACGGCGAGGGTGGCAACGGGGCGCAGAGTCACCCGATCACGCTAGCGCGCCGCGGGAACACGAAGACGCGCACCCGAGCGGGTGCGCGTCTTCGTGGGAGTCAGGACGCGAGGACCTCGTCGAGCACGACGCTCGCGCGGTCTTCGTCGGTCTTCTCGGCCAGAGCCAGCTCGGACACGAGGATCTGCCGGGCCTTGGCCAGCATGCGCTTCTCTCCCGCGGACAGGCCGCGGTCCTGATCACGGCGCCAGAGGTCGCGCACGACCTCGCTCACCTTGATCACGTCGCCCGACGCGAGCTTCTCGAGGTTCGCCTTGTAGCGGCGCGACCAGTTGGTCGGCTCCTCGGTGAAGGGCGCACGGAGCACCTCGAACACGCGGTCGAGACCCTCTTTGCCGATCACGTCGCGAACGCCGACGAGGTCGACGTTGTCGGCCGGGACCTCGATGACGAGATCCCCCTGCGTGACGTTGAGCTTCAGGTATTTCTTCGTCTCGCCCTTGATGACGCGTTCTTTGACCTCGATGATCGTGGCCGCGCCATGGTGCGGGTAAACGACGGTCTCGCCAACCTCAAAAAGCATGGAGTTATGTCCTTTCGGCAACATCCAGGATACCACAGGCCCGCATGCGCTATTGTTCCGCCCGCCCTCCGCCCGGCCTCGGGCGCACGCGCGGACGCGCCACCGAGAACGGGACCGGCACCGCGAACCCCGTAGGATGGTCGGGATGCCGTCTGTCGATCTTGGAGGATCCGTGAAAACGCGCCTGATCGCGTCCGTCGCCCTGGGTGCCGCTGTTCTGCTCGGAACGACCGGCTGCAACCTCATCGCTCCGCAGGCGACCACCATCGAGTACTCCGCCTCCGACGGCGTGAACGTCCCCGAATCGGCGGGCCCCCTCGCGGTGCGCAACGCCCTCATCGTCGCGAACGGCGACGGCACGGTCGGCAACTTCGTCGCCGCG
>NZ_QAJB01000284.1:10276-12525 GCF_003061325.1 Microbacterium sp. HMWF026 | reverse complement strand
CGTCTGTCGTCGTCCCCGCCAGCACCACGCTGAGCCTGGGCGACCTGTCCGACGACGTCGAGCCGCTGCGCCTCGACGACATCGACGCGGTTCCCGGAACGACGGTGCCCGTGTACTTCCAGTCCGGAGACGGCGAGGGCGCACTCATCGAGGTGCCCGTGCTCGACGGCGGCCTCGAGTACCTCGCCCCGCTCGCCCCCACGGCCGATCCCTCGATCACCATCAAGCCGACGCCGTCGGGAACGTCCGCGGTCACGCCGACGCCCACGGCATCCCCCTCGTCCTGACATACGAACGAAGGCGCCGACGGTTCTCCGTCGGCGCCTTCGTCGTTCCCGGCGGGTCACGCCTCGAAGCGGTACCCCAGCCCCCGGACGGTGACGAGCATGCTCGGCTCGCTCGGGTTCTGCTCGATGCGCGAGCGGATGCGCTTGATGTGCACGTCGAGCGTCTTGGTGTCGCCGAAGTAGTCGGTGCCCCACACGCGGTCGATGAGCTGGCCGCGGGTGAGGACGCGCCCCGCGTTGCGCATCAGCACCTCGAGCAGCTCGAACTCCTTGAGCGGGATGTTGATCTCGCCACCGTCGACCGCGACGGTGTGACGGTCGATGTCGAGGACGACCCGGCCCCCCGACAGCACGCGGTCGTCCAGGTCGCCCTCCTCGGGCGAGCGGCGGCGCAGGACCGCGCGCATGCGCGCGAGCAGCTCGCGCGTCGAATAGGGCTTGGTGACGTAGTCGTCCGCGCCCAGCTCGAGGCCCACCACGATGTCGACCTCGGAGTCCTTGGCCGTGAGCATGATGATCGGCACCTGCGAGGTCAGCCGCAGCTGTCGGCACACCTCGGTCCCCGGCATGCCGGGGAGCATCAGGTCGAGCAGGATGATGTCCGCCCCGCGTTCGCGGAACGCCGTGAGCGCGAGGGCGCCGTCCTCGGCGATCTCGACCTCGTAGCCTTCGCGGCGCAGCAGGTAGGCGAGCGGGTCTGCGAGATCGGGTTCGTCCTCGACGATCAGAACGCGGGTCATGCGGTGTCTCCCTTCACGGGTACGGGGGTCGTGACAGAGGCCTTGCGGCCCTTGCGACGCGGCTTGGGACGGACGCCGTCCAGGTCGGGCGCCTCGGTGAGCGGGAGGCGGATGGTGAACGTCGACCCGCGATCGGGCTTGGACCACAGGCGCACCTCGCCGCCGTGGCGCTGCACGGCGTGCTTGACGATCGACAGACCCAGACCGGTGCCGCCGGTGCGACGCGAGCGCGCTTGGTCGGCCCGGTAGAAGCGTTCGAAGACCCGGTGCTGATCGCTCTCGGGGATGCCGATGCCGCGATCGGTCACGGCGATCTCGACGACGTCCTCGTCGAGCTTGATCCCGACGCCCACCTTCGACCCCTCGGGCGAATACGCGATCGCGTTGGCGATGAGGTTGCCCACCGCTTCGGTGAGGATCTGCGGCTCACCGCGCACCCACAGCCCCTTCGTGCCCCCGCGCACGACGGTGACCTGCGCCGAGTCGGCCTGGATGACGTGCGCCTCGACGGCCGCGGTGACGACCTCGTCGATCGAGACGTCGCGGACGTCGCGCAGCTCGTCCGCGGCCTGCAGACGCGAGAGGCTCAGGATGCGGGTGACCAGGGCGCTCAGTCGCGCGACCTCGGCCTGCATGCGCGCGGCGAAGTGACGCACCTGCGCCGGGTCGTCGGCCGCCGATTCGATCGCCTCGGCGAGCAGGCTGACCGCGCCGACCGGCGTCTTCAGTTCGTGGCTGGTGTTCGCGACGAAGTCGCGGCGCATCTCTTCGACGCGCTCGCGCTCGGTGATGTCGCGCAGCACCAGCAGGGTGAGCCGCCCCGAGATGGGCGTCGCCCGCACCGCGACCAGGCGGGCCTCGGCGGGCGCCGCTCCGCGGCGCAGGCGCAGGTTCTCGGCAATCCCGGACCCGGTGTCACGGGCGACGCGGGCGACGCGCTTGAGCTCGTCGCTCGCGATCACCTCGCCCGCGTGCACGCCGAACACCTCGGCGGCGGGCGAGAGCGCCAGCACGGTCGACGACATGTCGCACACGAAGGCGGGGTCGTCCATCGCCTCCAGCATCGCGTCCACACCCTCGGGGACGTCGACCGAGGTCTCCGCCAGCGAACGGTTCCGAAGTCGCAGAGCGCCGACCACGAGGGAGACGATCGCGGCCCCGATGAGGACACCCGCCAGGAGCGCGAGCAGCGCGAGCTGCGTTTGTTCCATGGCTCCAGAGT
>NZ_QAJB01000284.1:0-10266 GCF_003061325.1 Microbacterium sp. HMWF026 | reverse complement strand
GTTCACCCCCTCAGCGGCGGTCACAGACGTTACTATTCACTGTCACAGCACCGCTCGTTAACCTTCGCTGGGAAGAATCCCGGAGGTTGCGGGACACACATGTGCCGTGCCGCCGACGAGGAAGGTACCCGCCATGCGCGAAGTATTCCACCAGTCCCTCGAGGACGTTCAAGCCCGCCTGGTCGAGATCGCCGACCTCGTGACCGTGGCCATCGACCGGGCCACCCGCGCCTTCGGCACGAGCGACGTCGCGCTGGCCGAAGAGGTCATCGAGGCCGACGCCATCATCGACGAGAAGGCCTTCGAGCTCGACGAGCTCGCCATCGAGATCCTCGCGCGCCAGCAGCCGGTCGCGCGCGATCTGCGCATCGTCGTCACGGCGCTGCGCGTGAGCGCCTCGCTCGAGCGCATGGGCGACATGGCCGAACACATCGCCCAGCTCGCGCGTTCGCGGTTCCCCGAGCGCGCCATTCCCAAGGGCCTCAAGACGACGTTCACCCGCATGGGCGAGCTCGACGTCGAGGTGTCACGCAAACTCGCCGAGCTGCTGCGCACCCAGGACCTGCGCATCGCCGAGGCGATCCGCGACGCCGACGACGACATCGACGAGCTGCACGTCAGCGTGTTCGAGAAGGTGCTCGGCGACTCGTGGAAGGGCGAGGCCACCGCGACGGTCGACGCCACGCTCGCCAGCCGCTACCACGAGCGCTTCGCCGATCACGCGGTCTCGGTCGCCAAGAAGGTCGTCTATCTCGCGACCGGCGACTGGGCCGGAGCCGACGACGAGGCCGCCCACGAGCCGAGCCCGGTCATCTGATCACGACCGCGAACAGAAGAGGGGGTGGATGCCACGGCATCCACCCCCTCTTCTGTTCGCGGCGTCAGTGCTTGTTGCCCTGCGCGGCGACCGCGGCGGCTCCGGCTGCGGCGGCCTCGGGGTCGAGGTACTCGCCCGGACCGAGCGGCTTGAGGTCGTCGTCGAGACGGTAGACGAGCGGGATACCGGTGGGGATGTTCAGCTCGGCGATGTCGGCGTCGCTGATGCCCTCGAGGTGCTTGACCAGGCCGCGCAGCGAGTTGCCGTGCGCCGTGACGAGCACGACCTTGCCCGCCTGGAGGTCGGGCACGATGTCGCTGTGCCAGTAGGGCAGCATGCGGTCGATGACGATCGCGAGCGACTCGGTGTCGGGCACCTCGCCGTCGATGCCGGCGTAGCGCGGGTCGCCGACCTGGCTGTACTGGTCGTCGGCGGGCAGCGGCGGCGGCGGAACGTCGAACGAACGGCGCCACAGCATGAACTGCTCGTTGCCGAACTCCTCGAGCGTCTGCGCCTTATCCTTGCCCTGCAGCGCACCGTAGTGACGCTCGTTCAGGCGCCACGAGCGCTTGACGGGGATCCACAGGCGGTCGGCCGCGTCCAGCGCGATGTTCGCCGTCTGGATCGCGCGGCTGAGCACCGAGGTGTGCAGGACGTCGGGGAGCACGCCGGACTCGGCCAGCAGCTCGCCGCCGCGCTTCGCCTCGGCCTTGCCCTGGTCGGTGAGTCGCACGTCGACCCAGCCGGTGAACTGGTTGGTCTTGTTCCACTCGCTCTGCCCGTGGCGGAGGAGGATCAGCGTGTGAGGCATGTCTCCATGCTAGCGACGCCGGGCGCTCGCGCCCGAGCGCATCCTGGCATCATGTCGGAGTGACCCCCTCACCCGTCGGACGCCCCACGCGCGGCACGACCGGGGTCAACCGACTGCGCCGCATCGATCGCTGGATCGCGCGCCACCCGGTGCTGCGGCGCACCGACGACCCCCTCGTCGTCGACCTGGGCTTCGGTGCGAGCGCCGTCACACCCCTGGAACTGCGGGCCCGTCTGAGATCGCAGCGTCCGGATGCCGAGGTCCTGGGGCTCGAGATCGATCCCGACCGCGTCGCGCGCGCGCAGAGCCAGGCCGAGGGCATCGAGGGAGTGTCCTTCGCGCGCGGCGGTTTCGAGGTACCCCTCCCCCGGGGACGCCGCCCCGCCGTCATCCGGGCGATGAACGTCCTGCGCCAGTACGACGAGGCCGACGTCGCCGACGCGTGGGGCCGGATGTGCGCGCGACTGCAGCCCGACGGCATGCTGGTCGAGGGCACCTGCGACGAGATCGGGCGCATCGCGACGTGGGTGGAGGTCGGGGCGGATGCCGTCCCCCGCACCCTCACGGTCTCGCTGCGCCTCGCGGGTCTCGACTCCCCCGCCGTCGCGGCCGAGCGCCTGCCGAAGGCGTTGATCCACCGCAACGTCGAGGGGGAACGCGTGCACGGGTTCGTGGCATCCCTCGAACGGGAGTGGACCCGCGCCGCGGTGGTGGCCCCCTTCGGTCCGGTGCACCGCTGGCGGACGGCGATGCTCGCCCTCGCCGCCGACGGCTGGCCGCTCGTCAGACGCGAACGCTGGCGCCTCGGCGAGGTCGGCGTCGCCTGGGCGGCGGTCGCGCCGGACTGACCCGCCGTTCAGATGCGGGGCAGCAGCGCCCGCGCCTCGGCGGTGGGCATCCCGGCGGCGACCAGCAGGTCGACGGCGAGCGGGCGCAGAGCGGCGACGAGGTTGAGTTCCCCGACGCCCCCGTCGGGCAGCAGGACCGACGGGTCGAGGCGCCGCGTGATCGCGGCGATCGTCTCGCGGGCCACCGGCTCGAGCGAGATGTCGTCGAGACCGTCGCGCACGAGCCCCGCACCCCGGGCGAGCTCGGCGAGCAGATCGGCGGGGACCGGGCGAGCCTGTCCGTCGGCGCACAGATAGGCGGCGCGCCGGGCGACCACGCGCAGGTTGCGGGTGGCGAGGTCGAGGGCCTCGCGCACGCGCTCATGCCGCTGCAGCTCCGTGCGCTGGCGGCGCAGGAAGGGCGAGATGCGGGCGACCTCGCGGCCCGACTCCAGCGACCCGCTCCACGCGTCGACGTACGTCTGCAGCGACCTCGCGCGCTCGAGGCCGCGGTCGGCCCGGGCGCGGTCGCCCTTGCGCAGCGCGCGGACGATCGTCGAGACGGCGGCGTCGAAGGCGTCGAACAGCTCGTCGGCGTCGCGCAGTTCGGTGCGACGGAGCGTCCGCGGGATGAGAGCCGTCACGATGAGCGCCGCGACGCCGCCCACCGCCCCGTCGACCAGCCGCAGGAACGGCACGCCCGACACCAGCACCAGGGCGATCAAGGACTGCACCACAGCGGCCAGGGCGAACCCGGGTTGCGGCGACAGGAACCGCGCCACGATCAGCGTCACCGTCATCGCGAGCGCGATCTGCCACCACCCGGCTCCGGCGATCAGCAGCACCACTTCGGCGATCAGGATGCCGACCAGCATCCCCAGCACGGTCTCGGCGACGCGCCAGGGACGGGCGTCGCGGACCAGGCCGAGACTCGACACCGTCACCGTCGCGGCCAGAAGGGGCACGGGGTGGCCGAGCACGAAATGCGCGAAGGCGAACGCGGCGGTCGCGGCCACGACGATCTGCGCGATCGCCGGCACGGACTCGCGGACGCGATGGACGCGGCGGGCGAAAGTCGTCCGCCAGCGCGGTCGCGACACGACGACCCCGACCGAGGTCGACGACGTCTCGCCGCTCATTCCGCGGCGCGGCGGCGACCGAGTCGCGGCAGACGCGGTACCGACGCCGTGGCACCGGCATCGGCGGGGACGACGGTCTCGGCCGACGCCGCCAGTGGACCGTCCGCGGTGTCCACGATCAGCGCCAGCCCTTCGGGGGCGTTGCGCTTGACCAGGGCCAGGGCGATCGGCCCCTCTTCGTGGTGGACGGCCACCGAGGTGATCGCACCGATCACGTCGTCGCCGGCGCGCACGGCGTCACCGCGCGCGGGGAGGACGTTGTCGCTGCCGTCCAGCTGCAGCGCGACCACGCGACGCGGCGGGTGACCCAGGTTGTGCACCTTGGCCACCGTCTCCTGCCCGCGGTAGCAGCCCTTCGACAGGTGCACGGCGGTGCGCAGCCAGTCCATCTCGTGCGGCAGCAGACGCTCGTCGGCGTCGATCGCGACCCGGGGCCGCCACGCGGCCACGCGCAGCGCCTCGACGGCGTCGAGACCGGCGAGCTGCTGCTCGCCCCGTGCGGCTTCGCCGAGCAGGTTCTCGTACTCGGCGGCATCCAGGATCGCCTCGGCCCAGTCGCGATCGCGCCCCGGGTGCGGGTCGACGCGCGCATACGCCCATCCGCCCGGTGAGACGTCGGGCCACGGGTCGACCCACACGGGGGCGACGGTGCGGCGCTCCGATACCGCGAAACGGGTGCCACCCACTACGAAGAGCTCGTCCGAGCGGTCGCGCACCTCGACGCGCAACCGGAAGCGCATGCGCGTCAACCACGACGCGAGAGCCTCGGCGTCGGCGGCATCCACGATCAACCAGGTGACCTCGCCGTCGTCGATGACGGATGCCGCGTGCTCGACGCGGCCCTGGGGATCGAGGATGAGCAGCTCAGTCGACACCTCGGGGGCCAGGTGCGTGAGCGCCTGCGACGACAGCGAGTCCAGCCAGCTGCGGCGGTCCTCGCCGGCGACAGAAATCACGCGGCGGTCGCCGAGCGGGGCGAGGGCGGTCCCGGATGCCAGGCGGCGCTGCTCCGCGACGGGCGAGCCCACGTGACGCAGGCCCCGCTCGTCGGTCACGGCGCCGGGGATGTCGGTCAACGCGGCCATGGTCACTCCGCCCGGGCGAGACGCGCCGACGCGTGGGAGCCCAGCTCGCGTCCGAGCGCGGCGATGTCCCACGCCCAGAGCAGGTGGTTGTCGACGAGTCCGTACAGGCGGGTCGCCGCGGTGTAGGGCTTGGCCCCGGCGGTGCGCACGACGGCATCCGTCGCCAGATCGATGCGCGGACCCTTGACCTGTCCGACGTAGAGCTCGAGCACGCCGTCGGCGTGGGCCAGGCTCACCTCGATGTCGAAACCGCCGTCGGTGTTGCGCAGCGCTTCGACGTCGTCCGCGGTCCGGGTCACCGCTTCGGCGGTCGCGGGGAGCAGGGCGGGCCCGGCGTCCCCGTCCGTCACGGGGCGAGCCAGACGCCAGTAGCCGATCTCGGAGACGAGCGGACGACGCTCGGATCCGTCGATCAGCCAGGCGTCGGCCGAGTAATTGAGGAACGACCCGCCGTCGTGGCTGAAGCTCACGCGGTGCGCGAACTCACCCGAGAACGAGCGTCCGGCGGCTTCGTAGTCGATGACTCCGGTTCCCTCCCAGACGCCGACGAGCCACGAGAGGGGGACGAGGTCGGCCGGAAGGTCGGTCGGGATCTCGATCACGGGGCGCTCAGCGCTGGCCGCGGTAAAGGTTCCAGATGACCGTTCCGGACACGAAGGCGATCGCCAGCGAGGCGAGGCCGAGAAGTCCCACGAAGAACAGTTCGAGCGCGAGGAGGTCCATGCCCTCCACCTTATCCCGAGACGAGTGCGGCCAGACCGAAACCCATGGTGATCACGCCGAGCACCACCAGCGCTCCCAGTGTGCTCAACGCCATGCGCTGGATGAAGGCCTGGGAACGGCCGTACCAGAGCTGCACCGCGAACGAGATGATCACGCACCCGCCCAGCGCGACGCTCACCCACTGGGCGCGCCATCCCGCGGGGGCGAACAGGCCGATGAGCACACCCGCGACGGCCGCGAGCACCCACACGGCGACGACGCCGCCGAACGTGCGACGGGGTGCGAGGTCCGGGGTCGACATGTCTTCATCTTCGCCCACGACACCCGCTCGCGCACGCGCATCGCCGAGGAATCGGATCGGCGCGGCGCGTCACCCTAAGATGATCGGGTGCGCGGCCCGCCCGCGCTTGGAGGTCGATGTGGCTCAGCTTCTTGTTCTCAGCTCCGCCCCCGGCGGGGGTGCGGCGCTGCCCGCGCTCGAATTGCTCAGCCACCGGGTACGCCAGATCCCGGCCGAGGCGGCGCAGTTGATCAACGCGCCCAGCGCGGACGTCATATTCATCGACGCGCGCCTGGACCTCGTCGGGGCGAAGTCGCTGTGCAAGATCATGACGACCACGGGCGTCGAGGCACCCCTCGTGCTGATCGTCACCGAGGGCGGCCTGACCGCGGTGTCCACCGACTGGGGCATCGACGACGTCGTGCTCGTCGGTGCCGGCCCCGCCGAGATCGACGCGCGCATCCGTCTGGCCATGGGTCGGCGGGCCGCCGATCAGGTGTCGACCCGCATCCAGACGTCGGGCATCACGATCGACGAGTCCTCGTACTCGGCGAAGGTGCACGGCAAGCCGCTCGACCTCACCTACAAGGAGTTCCAGCTCCTGCACTTCTTCGCCACCCACCCCTCCCGCGTCTTCACGCGCGAGCAGCTGCTCAGCGAGGTGTGGGGCTACGACTACTTCGGTGGCACCCGCACGGTCGACGTCCACGTGCGGCGCCTGCGCGCCAAGCTCGGCGACCTGGAGCAGCTGATCGGCACCGTCCGCAACGTCGGCTACCGCTTCAACGTCTACGAGGACGAGGCGCCGGCGGCGGCATCCACCCCCGCCTGACGACCCGCGCACCGGCCGTTCACGCGCGTGTCACCGACCCCTGCAATGATGTGGGGATGATGGAACACGACGCGCTGGATGCCGGGCTCGGCGACGCCGACGACGACGACTTCGACGAGGCCATCGAGGCCGAGGACGACCAGCTGCCCGACCACCGCTACCTCGATCGCGAGCTCAGCTGGCTCGCCTTCAACCAGCGGGTGCTCGAGCTGGCCGAGGACCCCGCGGTCCCCGTCCTCGAGCGCGCGAACTTCCTGGCCATCTTCGCCAGCAACCTCGACGAGTTCTTCATGGTGCGCGTCGCCGGCCTCAAGCGCCGCATCGTCACCGGGCTCGCCGTGCCCACCAACGTCGGACGAGCGCCGCTCGACGTCCTGGCCGACATCTCGGCCGAGGCGCACCGCCTGCAGCTGCGCCACGCGGCCGCCTGGACCGAGAAAGTGCGTCCCGCCCTCGCCGAGTCGGGCATCGAGGTCGTGACGTGGGACTCGCTCGACACGGCGACCGCCGAGCGGCTGACCGAGTACTTCCAGCGCAACGTGTTCCCGGTGCTGATGCCGCTGGCGGTCGATCCGGCGCACCCGTTCCCCTACATCTCGGGGCTGTCGCTCAACCTGGCGATCCGCATCCGCAACGCCCGCACCGGTCGGCAGGAGTTCGCGCGCCTCAAGGTACCCCCGATGCTGCCGCGCTTCGTCGAGGTGCCCGGTGACGGCCCCGGCGTGCGCTACCTGCCGCTCGAGGAGCTCATCTCGAACCACCTCGGCGATCTCTTCCCGGGCATGGAGGTGCTGGACCACCACGCGTTCCGCCTGACCCGCAACGAAGACATGACGATCGAAGAGGATGAGACCGAGAACCTCATCCAGGCCCTCGAGGCCGAGCTGCTGCGCCGCCGCTTCGGCCCGCCGATCCGCCTCGAGATCACCGAGGACATGGATGACGTGACCCGGGCGCTGCTGCTGAGCGAGCTCGACATCACCGAGCAGGAGGTCTACCGCCTGCCCGGGTCGCTCGACCTGCGCGGTCTGTTCGACCTGTCGCGCATCGACCGGCCCGACCTGCACTACCCCCCGCACGTGCCCAAGACGGCGCTGGCCTTCCAGCCGCCCGAGCAGAACGGCCGCGCCGACCTGTTCGGCGCGATCCGCAAGGGCGATGTGCTGGTGCACCACCCGTACGAGTCCTTCGCGACGAGCGTGCAGGCATTCCTCGAGCAGGCCGCCCGCGACCCGCACGTGCTCGCCATCAAGCAGACGCTGTACCGCACCTCGGGCGACAGCCCGATCGTCCAGGCGCTCATCGACGCCGCCGAGGCCGGCAAGCAGGTGCTCGCCCTCGTCGAGGTCAAGGCGCGCTTCGACGAGGCGAACAACATCGTCTGGGCGCGCAAGCTCGAGAAGGCCGGCGTGCACGTCGTCTACGGCCTGGTGGGTCTGAAGACCCACTGCAAGCTGGCCCTCGTCATCCGCGAAGAAGAGGGGCGCCTGCGCCACTACAGCCACGTGGGCACGGGCAACTACAACCCCAAGACGAGCCGCATCTACGAGGACTTCGGACTCTTCACCGTGGACGACCAGGTGGGTCGCGATCTGACGCGCCTGTTCAACGAGCTGAGCGGCTACGCGATCGAGAAGAAGTTCAAGCGCCTGCTCGTCGCCCCCCTGCACCTGCGCAAGGGGCTGCTGCGCCACATCGACAAGGAGCGTCTGAACGCCCTCGCCGGCAAGCCCTCGGGCGTGCGCATCAAGGTCAACTCCATGGTCGACGAGCAGATCATCGACGCGCTCTACCGCGCCAGTCAGGCGGGCGTCCCCGTCGAGGTGTGGGTGCGCGGGATCTGCTCGATCAAGCCGGGCGTCCCCGGGATGAGCGAGAACATCACGGTGCGCTCGATCCTCGGCCGCTACCTCGAGCACTCGCGCATCTTCACCTTCGTCAACGACGGCGACCCGCAGGTGTTCATCGGCAGCGCCGACATGATGCACCGCAACCTGGACCGCCGCGTCGAGGCGCTCGTGCGCGTGGTCGACGAGAACCAGGTGCGCGAACTCACCTCGCTGTTCGACCTCGCCATGGACGACGCCACGAGCTCGTGGCACCTCGGCTCCGAGGGCGAATGGACCCGGCACAGCGTCGCCGCCGACGGCACGGCCCTGACCGACCTGCAGGATCACACCATGGCGCTGGTGCAACGCAAGCGGCGTGCGCGGGCGGCCCGGTGACCGAGACCGCGGTCTACGCCGCCGGCGGCGTCGTGTGGCGACTCGTCGAGGGCAAGCTGCGCATCCTTCTGATCCACCGCACGAAGTACCGCGACCTGACCCTTCCCAAGGGAAAGGTCGATCCGGGCGAGACGCTCGCCGAGACGGCGGTCCGCGAGATCCGCGAAGAGACCGGCATCCGCGTCGCGCTCGGCGTCCCCGTCGGTGTGTCGCGCTACCGAATGCCGAACGGCCGCACCAAGATCGTGCACTACTGGGCGGCCGAGGCGACGGATGCCGCCGTGCGCACGTCGAGCTTCGTCCCCAACAAAGAGGTCGCCGCGATCGAGTGGGTCAGCCTGAAGAAGGCGCGCAAGCACCTCAGCTACCCGGTCGACATCGAGATCCTCGACGAGTTCTGCCGCGTCGTCGACGAGGGGGCGCTGCCGACCTTCCCCATCGTCGTGCTACGACACGCCAAGGCGCGAGCGCGCGAGGAGTGGGAGGGGAGCGACACCGCCCGGCCGCTCACCCCCCGCGGACGGCGGCAGGCGCAGGCGATCGTGGGTCCCCTGCTGGCCTTCGGTGTGCGCCGCGTGATCTCGAGCCCCGCCGAGCGGTGCGTGCGCACCGCGACGCCGATCGCCCAGGCCATCGGCCAGAGGGTGCAGTTCTGCGAGTCGATCAGCCAGGACGCCTGGGACGAGGGCCGCGCCGACGCGCGCTCGATCATCGGTCAGCGGGTGCGATCGCGAAAGCCCGTCGTCCTGTCCAGCCACGGCCCGGTGCTGCCCGACATCCTGCACGAGCTCGCCCTGGCGACGGGGACGATGAGCGGCTCGTACCTGGGCAGCGCCTCGGCACTGGATCCCGCCGCCTTCTCGGTCGTGCACGTTCCCGTCGAGCACCCGGGTGCCGGCATCGTCGCCATCGAGACGCACGAGCCGCAGGTGTGAGCGCGCTGCCCCTCGGCATCCGCGTCCTGTGGCGCGAGGTGCCCGCGGGGGCACCGCCCCGCTCCGTCTCGCGCGCTCTGTTGAGCGACGCCCTTCCCGGGGCCCGCTTCGTCTCGCGCTGCCCCGCGTGCGGCGGCGCTCACGGCCGCGTGCGTGTCGAGGGGGCCGATGCCGCCGTCTCCGTGTCGTACGCCTCGGGCTGGGCGATCGTGGCGGTGAACGATCGCGGACATCGGATCGGGGTGGATGCCGTACCGGCCGGCGCGGACGGGCTCGAGCGGGTGCTGACTGCGGATGGACGCCGGCCGCCCGGTGACCCCGCGCTCCGCTGGGCGCGGGTCGAGGCGGTGCTCAAGGCCGACGGCCGCGGCCTCGCCGTCGACCCCGCGCGCGTCGAAGTCGCGCTCGACGCGGCCGGATGGCGGGCGCGAATCCGCGGCGAGGGCGCCGCCGGAGACTGGCGCGGGTGGGATGTCGATGGCCCCGCGGGGCTCGTCGTGGCCGTCGCGGCGAGTTCGCCCGAGCCGTGAGGCGCGAGGTGGCTGAGCCCGTCGAAGCCCCCATCCCTGCAGCCGCGCGCGCCCCACGGACA
>NZ_QAJB01000283.1:0-3392 GCF_003061325.1 Microbacterium sp. HMWF026 | reverse complement strand
GGTCGGCGAGGGCGGTGGTCGAGACCGAGGGGGCGAGGGATGCCGTGGCCTCGACGGCCGCGTCGGGGGACCCGGGGAGATCCGTCGTGGGCAGGCCGGGGAGCTCGGGGAGGTTGACACCGGGCGTCTGGGGGAGCGGGCTGGTGCCGCCGCCGGTCTGCGTGCCGCCGGGGATCGTGGGGATCACCGGGTCGACGCCCGGCAGCTCGCCCACGACGACCGGCAGGGTCTCGTCGACGGTGTCGCCGACGCCCGTGACGACCTCGCCCAGGCCGGTGCCCTCGACGACCGCGCCCACGATGGGGAGGGACTCGAGGGTGTCGACGACGGGGTGCAGGACACCACCGACGATGCCCGAGTCGGCGACTCCTGAGACGACGTCTCCGACGACGCCGACCGTGCCGCTGACGGCGCCGTTCGCGGTGTCGCCGACCGTGTTGACGGTGTCGACCACCGCGGGAACGACGGCCGGGATCACGGCGGGAACGGCCTCGACGGTGGAGGTGACGGTCTCGGCGACGGGTGCGGGAAGAACCTGCGTGGTCGTTTCGACGACGGGCTGAGCGGTCTCGACGACCGTCTCGGCAACCGGGGTGACGACCGTCTCGACGACCGGTTGAGCCGTTTCAGCGACGGGAGTGACGACGGTCTCGACGGCTCCGCCGGCGGTGTCGGTGACGCCGTTGACGGTCGATCCGACGGCCCCGAGCAGGCCGCCTCCGTCGTCCGCGGACGCGGAGGACGTGGACGAGAAGAGCGACAGGACGGCGAAGCCGAGGATCGCGAGCACGCCGAGAAGCAGCGCCCGCGCGAATCGCGGTGCCCCTCTGTCCAGCGTGTCGTTCACGATTCGCCCCCCATAGGTGAATGGCCGTGAGGGGGCGACGCTACGCCGCGGATCGGGGCTCCGAAAGAGCGCGGGTGAAATCTCAGTAGTCCCCGTACTACGTAGGTATGACGGCGAAGTGTGACGTTCGACACGCCGGGCGGATGAAAAAACTTGACAGCGAGGCGTCCGACTGGGTACGCCGCGGCCGAGTTATCCCCCGGGTTGTACACATGTGGAAGCCCTAGCGCACAACCTTCAAGCCGAAGTTCACGCGGGTTTTCGACAGGAAACCTGTGGAGAAAGAAAGGCCCGGCCAAGCGTCTTTTCGGAGCGCAATTTTGTATCCATCCACCGAGTTCTCCACAGTAGTTGTGCACAGACACGGCGGCGTTTCCCGCAAACTCTCCACAGAGTTATCCACAGGGTCATTTGCATGTGGAGAAGGTGGTATCTAGCGTGGGTGCAGCCCCTCGGGCCCTGGGTTCACGAGCCGCGCGCGTCGATGTCGGACGTCGGTGAAACCATCGCTCCCGAGGCCGTTCCACCTCTCGCCGCAGGTTCTCACGCGCGCGCGAGGCGCACGGCGCGGCCACCGCCCGAGAACCGAATGGAGAGCCTGTTGTCGATCGCTGACATCGCCGAAGAGCGTCTCGGAAAAGCCCCGCGTCCCGAGCGGACGCCCCCGCACGACATGCTCGCCGAGCAGAGCGCGCTGGGCGGCATGCTGCTGTCGAAGGACGCCGTCGCCGACGTCATCGAGACGCTGCGCGGCCCCGACTTCTACGTGCCCAAGCACGAGCTGATCTTCGAGGCGATCCTCACGCTCTACTCGCACGGCGAGCCGACCGACGTCGTCGCCGTGACCGACGAGCTCATCAAGACCGGTGAGCTGCAGCGCGCCGGGGGGGCGGACTACCTGCACACGCTCACCTCGATCGTTCCGACCGCGGCCAACGCCGGCTATTACGCGTCGATCGTGTCGGAGCGCGCCATGCTGCGCCGCCTGGTCGAGGCCGGTACCCGCATCGTGCAGATGGGTTACGCCGGCGAGGGTGACCCGGTCGAGCTGGTCAACAGCGCGCAGGCCGAGATCTACAACGTGTCGGGCGACGACAGCGCCGAGGACTACATCCCCCTGACGATGGCGGTGGATGCCGCGGTCGAAGAGATCGAGGCCGCTCGCGGTCGCGACGGGTCGATGACCGGCATCCCCACCGGCTTCGCCGGCCTCGACCAGCTGACCAACGGTCTGCACCCGGGGCAGATGATTGTGCTCGCCGCGCGTCCCGCCATGGGTAAGTCGACGCTCGCGCTCGACTTCGCCCGTGCCGCCGCGATCAAGTCGAACGCCCCGTGCATCTTCTTCTCGCTCGAGATGGGCCGCAGCGAGATCGCGATGCGCCTCTTGAGCGCCGAGGGCCAGATCCCTCTGCAGAGCATGCGCAAGGGGACCCTGGACTCACGCGACTGGACCACCGTCGCCGCCACCCGCGGTCGCATCAACGACGCTCCTCTCTATATCGACGACAGCCCCAACATGACGCTCGTCGAGATCCGCGCGAAGTGCCGTCGCCTCAAGCAGCGCGAGGGTCTGAAGATGGTCGTCATCGATTACCTGCAGCTGCTCACGAGCGGTAAGCGCGTCGAGTCGCGCCAGCAGGAGGTCAGTGAGTTCTCGCGTGCGCTCAAGCTGATGGCCAAGGAACTGCAGGTTCCCGTCATCGCGCTGTCGCAGCTGAACCGTGGTGCCGAGCAGCGCGCCGACAAGAAGCCCGCCCTGTCGGACCTGCGCGAGTCGGGCTCGATCGAGCAGGATGCCGACATGGTGGTGCTGCTGCACCGCGAGGCGGCGTATGAGAAGGACTCACCTCGTGCGGGCGAGGCGGACCTGATCGTGGCGAAGCACCGTAACGGGCCGACCGACACCATTACCGTCGCGTTCCAGGGGCACTATTCGCGGTTCGCGGATATGGCGCCGGGGATGTGACGCCGAGGCTTACGGCTTCCAGAACCCCAGGGTGCACAGCAGCACGGTCTCGTCGTCGGCACCCGCCGGCGGCTCGATAGCCGGCGGGAAGACACCCCACTGGCGCCACTCGTCGGCATGCGGGGTGACGTGTTCGTTCATACCCTCGATGAGCTCAGGGGAGAGGTGAAACGGGATGCCGAACTACTTTGTGATCGACCACGCCTGGAACGCCCGGTACGTCGCGAGGTGCGCGAACCCCTCGTCGGCCGGGTAGTCGCTCTAGGTGAAGTGGAAGGTGTCCACGAACTCACCCGCGCGGACCGCGGCCGTGGCCTTGTCGTTGAGGGCGTCGAACGAGGCGACCGGATCGTCGCCCAACAGGTCGGCATCGGCGAACGGATCGCCGTCGGCGGCCGCGCGCCCGACGATCACGTCGGGAACCCAGGCTTCGTCGTAGGCATGGCGCCCGAGGATGCCGAGCAGCGTCGGCGACTCGAGCTGACTCGATTCCCTCGGCACGGGGGAGGAGAAGTCGGCGGGGTTGATCCGATCGACGACCTCTCGGAGCGCGGCGTCGGCATGGAGGAAGAGAGG
>NZ_QAJB01000282.1:12179-13285 GCF_003061325.1 Microbacterium sp. HMWF026 | reverse complement strand
CCCCAATCCGTCCGGAACCCCACCTGGTCACCCCACCCGGGCGCCCGGCGGCCGAGGAATCAGACGGGCGGGCGAGAGGAGCCGCCGGCTCAGTCGGCCGAGCCGCCGATGAGGATGGATGCCGACCCGTCGGGCAGGACCGAGATCTGGCCGTTCACGGTGAAGGCGACGTCCTCTTCGACGGTGCGGACGCTGCCGTCGAAGATCGAACGGATGTCGACGTCGATGTGCGCCACCGCCTTGGCGTCGGGGATGCGCCATCCCGCCCCGTCGGGGACGACGGTGACCTGCGGCTGCTCGACGATCGACCATGTGGGGGCGTCGTCGATGCGGTTTCTCACGGTGAAGCCGAAGGGGCAGCCGGTCGGCTGCAACACCTTCTGCTCGGCGCACGCGCTCAGGAACTCCTCGACCCGCTGCTGGACGACGCCGATGAACTCGGTCGTCGGCTGGGCCTGCACATCGACCGGGATGCCGGCCAGCGGCGCATCGGCCAGGACGGCGACGCCGGGGGTCGACGAGATGGCGGTGTCGACGGCGACCGAGTACAGCCCGGGCGAGAAGACCAGAAGGGGGAGCGCGGCGGTGGGATCGGCATCCGCCCCGTCGATCGAGACCTGGCGCTTGTCGACCTCGAAGCCGTTCACGGCGAAGCGCATCGAGCCGTCGACCGAGAGCTTCATCACCGCGAGCGGACTCCGCGCGAACCGCCAGCGCGGCAGCAGGCCGCCCGTGGTGTCGGGCTGCACGTCGAAGGTGGTGGTGCCGGCGTAGCCGCCGGCGGTGTACGTCACCGTGACGCGCGTGCGGTCGCCGTCGGCCCGTTCGTCGGTGACGGTGGCATCCGTGAGGGTCATCAGGGACTCGGGGCGCAGCAACGCCTCGGAGGCCGTCGCCGGCAGGCCGGCCGTCTCGAGCTCGGCCGAGTCCACGGCGACACCGGGGACCGCGAGGGCCTCGGCGCTGCGGCGATCCTGCAGCAGCTCGAGATAGTGCAGCACGAAGGCGCGGGGGCTGTAGAACTCGCGGTACAGCGAGGCCGCGCCCGCCCCGATCGCGGCGATCAGCAGAACGCCGATGAGGGCGATGACCACGAGGGCGCGCGC